>JAIDPA010000038.1 GCA_029062985.1 Muribaculaceae bacterium | reverse complement strand
CCTGCATGTGTATTCCGCTGATTTTTTATGACTTTTCAATTTAAAAAACATCATTTATGGGATTTTTCAAAAAACTGTTTTCCAAAGAGAAAAAAGAAAAACTTGACAGCGGTCTGCAAAAGACTAAAGAGGGGGTATGGAGCAAAATCACTCACGCAGTAGCAGGAAAAAGTAAAGTTGATGATGAAGTGCTTGATAATCTCGAGGAGGCTTTCATTACAAGCGATGTGGGAGTTGACACTACACTGAAGATTATTGACAGAATACAAGACCGCGTCGCACGCGATAAATACGTTAATTCCAACGAACTGAATAACCTTCTCTGTGAAGAAATCACTGACATGCTCGCTCGCCCTGAAAATGAATCGGACGAACTTGGCGACTTTGAAATTAAGAAGGGAAACGACCCTTATGTGATCATGGTGGTCGGTGTGAACGGAGTTGGCAAAACCACAACCATAGGAAAACTTGCAGCCCAGTATAAAAAAGCCGGCAATAAGGTGATTCTTGGGGCTGCTGATACCTTCCGCGCAGCTGCTATCGAACAGCTTGACATCTGGGGTGAGCGTGTAGGTGTGCCTGTCGTGAAACAGAAAATGGGAAGCGATCCGGCAGCCGTCGCTTTCGACACTCTTTCTTCCGCAAAGGCTCAAGGCGCTGATGTGGTCATTATTGATACAGCAGGCAGACTTCATAACAAGGTCGGACTGATGAACGAGCTGACTAAGATTAAAAACGTCATGAAAAGAGTTGTGCCTGATGCACCCCAGGAAATACTTTTGGTGCTTGACGGGTCAACAGGTCAGAACGCTTTTGAACAAGCTCGTCAATTTGTGGCTGCTACCGAAGTGAATGCGCTCGCTGTCACCAAACTTGACGGAACTGCCAAGGGTGGAGTTGTCATTGGCATCAGCGACCAGTTTAAAATTCCTGTGAAATATATTGGTATCGGAGAGGGAATTGACGACCTTCAGATTTTCCGACCCGAAGAATTCATTCGTTCTTTGTTCCTCAATTCAGAAGGAGGAAACTAATAATTGAAATGTTCAAAAAGAATAAAATAGATGTGATCTCAATGGGCTGCTCAAAGAATCTGGTTGATTCAGAGCGGCTCTTAAAACAATTGGAAGCTAAGGGTTATTCCACTTGTCACGACCCTGAGATTCCCGATGCCGAATATGTAGTGGTCAACACCTGCGGCTTTATAGCTGATGCAAAAGAGGAGTCAATAAATACTATTATTGAACTTACTGACCTTAAAGCACATAATAAAATCGGCAAGCTGATTGTCATGGGTTGTCTTTCTCAGAGATATATGGAAGATCTGAAAGCCGAAATTCCCGAAGTGGATGTCTGGTATGGCAAATTCGATTGGAAAAACTTCATTTCAACATTGCCTGACAGGAAAAAGGATTCTCCCCTACCTCCTCATTGGGAAAGAAACCTGACTACTCCTCCTCATTCGGCATATCTGAAAATTTCTGAAGGATGCAACCGTTTCTGTGCCTTCTGTGCAATACCCCTGATAACAGGTAGACACACTTCGCGTCCAATTGAGGAAATTGAAAATGAAACCCGTTATCTCGTAGAAAAGGGAGTCAAGGAATTCAATATCATCGCTCAAGATCTTTCCTCATACGGAACGGATATTTACAATCGCCCGGCATTAGCAGAATTAATCGAACGTCTGGTAGCCATAAAAGGAGTCGAATGGATTCGTCTTCACTATGCTTATCCTTCCGATTTTCCAATGGATGTCCTTGACGTAATGGCTAAGCATGATAATGTATGCAATTATCTTGATATAGCTTTGCAGCACATCGCTGACCCGGTTCTCACAAATATGCGGCGCCACATAAATAAAGAGGAAACACTGAAATTGCTTAAGACAATTAGGGAAAAGGTGCCTGGAATAAAAATCCGCACTACGCTTATGACCGGATTTCCGGGTGAAGGAGAAAAGGAATTTCAGGAATTGGTTGACTTTGTTAAAGAGCAGAGGTTCGACAGAATGGGGGCTTTCGCCTATTGTGAAGAAGACGATACCTTTGCTGCCAAAAATCTGGAAGATTCAATTGACGAAGTCACAAAACAGGAGCGTCTTGACCAATTGATGGCTATTCAGGAAGAGATCGCTCTCCAACTTAATGAAAAAATGGTTGGAACTGTGGAAAAAGTGCTCATTGACAGGATTGAAGATGGCAAAGCTTTCGGTCGCACTCAATATGACTCACCTGAAGTGGACCCGGAAGTGATTATTTCATCCTCATCACTTAAACCGGGAG
>JAIDPA010000037.1 GCA_029062985.1 Muribaculaceae bacterium | reverse complement strand
AACCCAATCAACCCAATACACCCATGACACAATATAAAAAACTCGTTTCGGCAAACGGTGGAAAAGAGATTCACGCCATCATCACCATAACCGACAATACCCTCCCCTTTTCCGAGCAGACTGCCCGGATAAAGAAAGAGTATGATTCATTGATGAAAGAATTAGGGAAAGAATTATGTCCCGTTTTCATACGCTGGTTTCTCAGCGATGCGGCTAATCAGGCTCCATCCCTTCCCAACCTGGCAGACTGTGCCGTCTCTATTGTGGAGCAACCTCCGCTTAATCTGACAAAGGCAGCATTATGGGTATGGTTGATCGAAGGTGTCGAACTCAGCAAAATCGAAGAGGGTGTCTATGCTGCCGACCATGGTAACTACCGTCATATCCTGAGCAGCGGGAATAATCTTCCGGGGCTTGATTCGGATACTGCTACATACCAAATGCTGAAAACGACCGACCAAATGCTTAGGAAAAACGAAGCATCATTGCTGGAGAACTGTGTCAGGACATGGTTTTTCGTTCAGAATGTTGATGTAAACTATTCAGGAGTGGTCAGCGGTCGCAACAGGGCTTTTGAAGAATTAGGTCTCACCCCTGCGACACGTTTCATAGCAAGCACAGGTATAGGCGGACGACATGCCGACCGCCGGTCTTTGGTACAGATGGATACCTATTCCGTCAAAGGGATACTGCCCGAACAGATGAAACAGATCGGCGCACCGGAATTTCTTAATCCTACCTTTGAATATGGAGTAGCTTTCGAAAGGGCAACCGGTATTGACTATGGCGACCGCCGTCATCTCTTCGTCTCAGGCACTGCAAGTATCGACAGCATGGGTGACATAGTGTGGGAAGGAGACGTAAAGCGTCAGACACTACGCATGTGGGAAAATGTGGAAGCCCTTCTGGGAAGTGCCGGATGCGGATGGGAAGATGTAGGGCATATAATTGTGTATCTGCGCGATCCTGCCGATAATAGTGTCGTGAAAGATCTCTTCGCGAAATGTTTCCCGGATATTCCCTTCGTAATCGTTCTGGCTCCCGTATGCCGTCCCGGGTGGCTCATAGAGATGGAATGTATGGCAATGCGACCTTTGAAGAGCGAATATCCCGACTTCTGAAAATATGCGACCGTTTCTTCCTCTGTATATTCTTTTGGCAGCTGTCCTCGCTGTCTCAACATTTCTCCCCTTTTCAGTCTACGGGGAATATTGGTTCATTTCTCTCTGGGGAATACTCGGATTGTCATTAGCAGCGGTAATGCTGAAAAGGAAGCTGTGGAGAACTCCCGGAAGCTTTATTCTCCACCTCTCCTTTCTTATAATACTCGCAGGAGGATTCTGCACTTTCATCTCAAAAGAATCCGGACTTATACATCTCTCTCCGGGAGAAAAGAAAGTAAGCTTCATCTCTGAGACGACAAAACGCACAGTCATGCTCCCGGAAGCAATTACCCTCATAAGATTTGAGACAGATTATTATCCGGGTGGTGAAATCCCACGTGACTACCGGTCTATTCTTCTTGTAGGGAGAGACACTGCCGGCATCTCAATGAATCATATCCTTAATCTTAAGGGTTACCGGCTCATACAGAATTCTTACGACTCCGAAGGGGGGACGGTTCTCTCCGTGAGTCATGACCCCGTTGGCATTTTTCTCTCTTACGCCGGCTATCTCTTATTTGCAATCGGGGGATTATGGCTGCTTCTCGGCAGAAAAGGAAGATTCCGCGCCCTGTTACGAGGGGCAGCAGTAGGCTTCATTCTTCTTTCCTTTTCCCCTTTGCAAGCGGAAGGAGCAAAAGTGGCAGGTATAACCTCGGAAATGGCAGATTCCCTTGCAAGGGAGCAGGCGGTATATGGGGGAAGAATTGTTACATTCGACACTCAGGCAAGGGATATCTTGCGGAAGATATACGGAAAAACAAGTTACCGGGGGTTATCTTCCGGGCAGACCATCGCATCTTTCATGCTTTATCCGGCTGAATGGAAGAATCTTCCGCTGATAAAGATTAAAGATAAGTCTCTAAGGGAAGCATTGAGCGTAAAGGGAGAATATGCGTCACTCTCAGATCTTTTCGATCAGGACGGAAACTACCTCGTTGACAAATTGAGATATAATGATTATGTGAAGGGGGTAGATGAACTGGATGAGAAAGCAGGTCTGCTCCTTGAACTCACTATGGGAAGGCTCGTTCAACCTGTAGTTTCCCCCGCTGAGAAAATGCCGGAATGGAGAGTCAATCTTGAACTCATCTACAATCGGATTCCCTTCACACTTATTCTTTTTATCCTTCCTTTCATCAGTGCCTGTATCCTCTTCTTAGCCCTGACCATCGGAACAGCGAAATTAACCCGCTCCCTTATACCCGTTGGAAAAGTCATAGCCCGGCTCGCTCTGAGCATCTCTATACTGAATTTCGGACTGACATGGCTACTGACCGAACGAATACCGGTAGCCAATACTTTTGAGACGCTTGAGTTTGCAGAGCTTATCCTCCTTGGGCTGTTAGCGGCAGGGAGCGGATTTATTAATGGCAGAAAGGGGAAAGAATCGGTGATGAGCATAGGGTTGATAATGGCAGGAGCTATCGGACTCGTTTCTCACTTATTAGCCGGAAATCCTATTGTCACGCCTCTTATGCCGGTGCTTCATTCTCCCTGGCTTTCCCTTCATGTCACTCTCGTGATGACTTCATACGCGCTTTTAGGGATGGCTTCCCTTAATTCTGTCATCAGCCTGTTTCGGCAGGGATACGGAGATGAGTTGAGACGGCTCAATCTCATTCTCCTCTATCCCGGAGTATGGCTCTTGGGATGCGGCATTTTCACAGGGGCAGTGTGGGCAAATGTATCCTGGGGAAGCTACTGGAGCTGGGACCCGAAGGAGACATGGGCATTAATAACATTTATGATTTACGCCCTACCCCTCCATAGAAATATATTCAGGGAAAAAGACCGTAAGGGAACCCGAAATTTCCATATCTATCTGCTATGCTCTCTCCTGACAATCGTAATGACCTATTTCGGAGTGAATCATCTCAATTCAATGCATGGATATTCATGAAATTTTCTCACTCCTGACGGCGATACCAGTCGTCAAGCGTGATGGAATCCTCGGCAAGACCTGTCTCGCCGCCATATTCCTCATCATGCTGGCTCTTGTCAAGACCGATTATTTCGTTACGTCCTGAAACTCTCATAGGAATTATCTTATCTGTAAGCCAATACAGGGCATAGCTCATCAGGAACGTATATACCACTACGATCAGAAGCACGAGGATATGATTCCAGAAAAATTCATTCCTTGAAATCATCTCAGGGTCGGCTGCTGCGAAGAAATCATAGGCGAAAATGCCTGTAAGTATCGTGCCGATGATGCCACCGAGTCCGTGAGTCGGAAAAACGTCGAGAGCATCATCAAGCATGTTACTGTATCCTTTCCAGCTACATGCGAGGTTACAGCAAATTGTAATGATGAAGGAGATGCAGACACTCTGACCTACACTTACCCATCCGGCACAGGGAGTGATGGCAACCAGACCTACAACCGCACCGATAGCTGCGCCCATAGCGGAAGGTTTATGTCCGCGAAGACCGTCCATCGCTATCCATACCACCATTGCGGTTGCAGCTGCTGTGTTTGTATTGAGGAATGCGGAAATAGCTATGCCGTCGGCAGCTAAAGAAGAACCGCCGTTGAAACCAAACCATCCGAGCCATAGAAGAGCCGCACCGAGAAGGACGAAAGGCACATTCGCCGGTTTGCTCTCCTTGCGTGTGGTGCGTTTTCCAAGATATAATGCGCCTGTGAGGGCAGCGATACCCGAGGCAGCATGCACTACAATTCCTCCTGCATAGTCATGGACATGCATCATGCCGAAAAGCCCGTCGGGATGCCATGTGCAATGAGCCAGGGGACAATACACGATGATGGTCCAGAGCACCATGAAAAGAAGGTAACCCGCGAAATGAACACGTTCGGCAAACGAACCGGTTATAAGCGAGGGAGTAATGATGGCAAACTTCATCTGGAAGAGTGCGAACAGAGCCAGCGGAATAGATGTCGTGACGAGTCCTATCTGTGTCCATTCGCTTGCAGCGTCAGTTACATTGGTGACGCCCACATTGTCAAACATAAAGAAAGTGGCAGGATTTCCGAAGATGTGCCATACATCCTGACCGAATGCAAGGGAGAATCCGAATACCACCCATACCACACTGACCACACCCATGACGATGAAACTCTGGAGCATGGTGGAGATCACATTTTTCACCCTCACCATGCCTCCGTAGAAGAAAGAGAGACCGGGGGTCATCATGAGGACAAAGATTGTGGCAGTAATCATCCATGCCACATTTGCAAAAATATCAGCACCGGGGAGATCGAAAATGCCCTCACGGGGAGTTACGAGACAACCGATAATGCTGAGACCAAGCATGACAATGAAAACAATAAGCCATGCGGTGTTCAATTTTTTAACCTGTAAAAACTTCATAGAACCAATAATATAAGAGTTTAGCTTTCAGCTTTTGAAATAGCGGACTCGGAATTGAAGAGAATATGTGCCGCGAGGAGATATTTATGGAAAATTTCTTCATTATCAATTTTAATAATAGAAATTTTCTTATTTTTAGCACTATTAAATAGATATTTTCTATTTTGAGCGCAAAGTTAATATTTTTTGACAATTCAGAAGTTATACAGAGTGTTAAAAAATGCTAATGAGGCGCGAAGGAGGGAGGGTAAATTGAAAGTTGAAAGTTGTGATACCTTATTGCTCCGATTTGACGACGCCGGGAAGTTGGGACAACTTCCCTCCCCGGTGTGCCCCGAACCTCGAGCCCCGAACCTCGAGCCCCGAGGCTCGAGCCTAATGCCTAATGCCTAATGCCTAATGCCTTCAGCCTCCTCAGTCATAGAGGCTCGTATGCAGGCGGTGTTCGCGATGGCGGATTGCCTTGGTCAGAGCCATATTTCCTACCGTCCAGAGAAATATATCAATAAGAAGTATAAGATTCGGATTGATGCAGGGAGATACCAGCACATTTGTGCCTATAAATAACAGAGACGCCGCAAGGATAGTAAGGAGAGCCGCCCTCTGATTCATTCCCAAGGCAAGAAGCTTATGATGGATATGACATTTGTCGGGAAGGAAAGGATTGCGACGACGGCGGACACGATGAAAATATACACGGAAAACGTCGAAACAAGGAATCACCAGAGGTGACAGAGCGACAATAGCGGGATTATAATGATCGGTGAGGAAGTCAGGACGGGCACACATCACTGCCACAGCACAGAATACGAGCACCATACCCGTGGTCAGAGCGCCTGTGTCGCCCATAAAAATCTTTTTCTGCCTTTTGGCATCTCCAAACACATTATAATAGAAAAACGGAAACAGAGTGCCTGCCGTAGCAGCCGCAAGCATGGAATAGATAAATTCTCCTCCTATGAAGAAGACCACAGCATAGAAGGCGAGTGCGATCGTGCTCAATCCGCTGGCGAGCCCGTCAATTCCGTCGATAAGATTTATCGCATTGACTACATAGACCACCACGAGCACCGTAAAGAACCATGAAAGCAAAAGGGGCAGCTGATTCAGCCAAAGCATTCCATAGAAGTCGGAAATATACATTCCGGAACAGACAATAAGAGTGGCAGAGAAAATCTGGACTACAAATTTAGCCCTGTATTTCACCCCAATAAGATCATCGGCAATACCGACGAGGTAGAGGAGGATTATTGCGCAGACTTCAAACAGGAAAGGCATGAGACGCCCGTTGACAGCGAAACTCATCAAGCCGTCGTCAAGGCGGATATTGGCGGCAATGACAAGAGCCATCGAAAAGAGTAAAGCCGGGAAAAAAGCAATTCCTCCCAGACGGGGAACGACACCGCGATGAATTTTGCGTTCATTCACATCGTCGAAAAGATTCTTGCGAAAGGCTATCAGGATGATTTTCGGAATCACGATTCCCGCAATCAGGAAAGAAATCGCAAAAACGAGCAAATCATTCCGCAACCAATATATTATAGCGTCTTGAGCAATCATGGCTACATTAATTTATATTTGAAGACTCCCGGAGCCGGAGCGGCTATGGGACGGTTAATATGGGATGGCAGTTAAAAGCATCATTTTTCCGTATATTCGACAAAGTTAATAAAAAATGTTAACAGAGCAAAGGATGATTGTAAAAAAGCAAAAGAAAACGCCCGGAGGGATGCTCCGGGCGTCAGATATTGGAAATCCGGTAAGGATTAGCCGTTATATTTCTTCATGATAGCGATGAGGTCGAGCACCTTGTTAGAGTAGCCAATCTCATTGTCATACCAAGAGATAACCTTAACGAAGTTGTCAGTGAGGTAAACACCGGCGTTAGCGTCGAAGATAGAAGTGAGAGGGCAGCCGAGGAAGTCAGAGCTTACGACAGCGTCTTCAGTGTAACCGAGCACACCTTTGAGTTCGCCTTCAGCAGCTTCTTTCATAGCAGCGCAGATCTCTTCCTTAGTAGCGGGCTTCTCGAGGTTGCAAGTAAGGTCAACTACAGAAACGTCGAGAGTAGGAACACGCATAGAGATACCTGTGAGCTTGCCGTTGAGTTCAGGAATAACTTTACCTACAGCCTTAGCAGCACCTGTAGAAGAAGGGATGATGTTGCCGGAAGCAGCACGGCCACCACGCCAATCCTTCATAGAAGGACCATCGACAGTCTTCTGAGTAGCAGTTGTAGAGTGAACAGTTGTCATAAGACCTTCCTTGATACCGAACTTGTCGTTGAGCACCTTAGCGATAGGAGCGAGACAGTTAGTTGTGCAAGAAGCGTTAGATACGAACTGCTGACCTGCATAAGTATCAGCGTTCACACCGCAAACGAACATCGGGGTGTCATCCTTAGAAGGAGCTGACATAACTACATATTTGGCACCAGCCTCGATGTGAGCCTGAGCTTTCTCCTTAGTAAGGAAAAGACCGGTTGACTCAACAACGTATTCAGCACCAGCCTCGCCCCAGCCGATTTCAGCAGGGTTCTTGCATGCAGTTACACGGATAGGCTTGCCATTAACGATGAGGAGGCTCTTGTCCATATCGTAATCAACAGTACCGTCGAAACGTCCGTGCATAGTGTCATACTTAAGCATGTAAGCCATGTAATCTACCGGGAGAAGGTCGTTGATTGCAACTACCTCGATGTCGTCTCTTTTTGTAGAGGCACGGAAAACGAAACGTCCGATACGGCCAAAGCCGTTAATACCAATTTTTGTCATTGCTTTAAAGTTTTGGGTTGCTTTATAAATTTATTTATAATACTCGTTTATTGTCAGCGAACATAGAGTGAAGACCACCCGAAGGAGGGCTTATTGCCTCTGTCTTACGATATGCAAAATTACAAAAAAGTTTCGGTATTGCAACCTTCTGTGAACGTTTTTTAACTGTTTGGTGTTGTAATAATCGAAAAATGGCTCTTTTTAGTAATATTTTTTGTTGTTTAGACCATTTTATCTCTTTTTATCGCTCCCTCGGAAGCGATGACGACCTGAATTTAATTTTTTCCACACTATAAATTGCTTCATTACATTATGGGTAAATTTTTGCAAGATTTCAAAGAGTTCGCCATGAAGGGCAACATCATCGACATGGCTGTCGGTGTAATCATCGGCGGCGCGTTCGGTAAAATTGTGGCTTCCCTTGTGGACGACCTCATCATGCCGATCATATCCCTCTGCACCGGGTCAGTTAATTACAGCGACCTGAAGGTGGTGCTCCGTCCTGAAGAACTCGACCAGGCGGGCGCCGTGATCCACGAAGCCGTGACTTTCAACTACGGTATGTTCATCCAGAACATCGTCAACTTCGTCATCATCGCCCTCTCTATCTTCATCGCTCTGCGCTATGCCGTGAAACTTAAGAAGAAAGAAGCTGAGCCCGCTCCCGAACCGGAAGCTGCTCCAGAGCCTACTAAAGAGGAAGTGCTTCTCACTGAAATCCGCGACATCCTCCAGAAACAGGCAAATCCTAAAGGTTGATATTTGACATCGTAATCTCAAAAAAATTTTATAAATTTGCGGGACATTCCTAACCGGAATATCCCGCAGCTTTTTTAACGCGCCTCGAGCCTCGAGCCTTGAGCCCCGCGCCTAAAGCCTAAAGCCTAAAGCCTAAAGCCTAAATACTTAATCATCAAAGCCATGTTTCCAACACAAACCTACGTCAACCGCCGCGCGCTGCTTAAGAAGCGCATCGGCTCCGGATTGATTCTCCTGCTTGGCAATAACGAAGCAGGCATGAATTATGCTGCCAACACTTATGATTTCCGTCAGGATTCCTCTTTCCTCTATTATTTCGGCTTGCCGTTTGCCGGGCTGAATGCGATTATCGATATTGACAACGACCGTGAAATAATCTTCGGCGACGAACTCACTATAGACGATATCGTATGGATGGGCACTCAACCCTCTCTGCGCGACAAGGCTCAGCGTGTCGGCATTTCCGACACCCGACCGACTTCCGACCTGCGGAAATATCTCGACGCTGCCCGCGCCAAGGGTCAGACCGTCCGCTATCTCCCTCCCTATCGTGCAGAACACAACCTAACACTCCTGCGTCTGCTCGACGTCATGCCGGGTGCCGAAAAGCCTGATGTTGATCTTATACGCGCCATAGTCGACATGCGCAACCATAAGACAGAGGAGGAGATTGCCGAAATTGAAAAGGCGTGTGACGTCACTGCCGACATGCACATCACTGCCATGAGGATGTTGCGTCCCGGAATGAGGGAATGCGAGGTGAGCGCGGCTATTCAGGCGGTTGCCGAAGCTGCCGGGATGCGTCTGTCGTTTCCTATCATCGCGACGGTCAACGGTCAGACTCTCCACAACCATTATCATGGAAACGTAGCTCGCTCGGGGCAGATGCTCCTCGTAGATGCGGGAGCTGAGACCGAAATGGGTTATGCCGGAGATATGTCATCGACAATCTGCGTCGATCCTAAATTCACCTCTCGTCAGAAGGAGATATATGATATTCAGGTGGCAAGCCATCTTGCAGCTGTCGGCGCGCTGCGTCCGGGGGTGCCTTTCAAGGATGTTTACGAACTATCATGCGAAGTGGTGTGCGAGGGGCTGAAGCAACTCGGCATCATGAAAGGCGACCCCAAAGAGGCAGTGGCAGCGGGGGCGCACGCCATGTTCTATCCCTGCGGGCTCGGACACATGATGGGACTTGACGTGCACGACATGGAGAACCTCGGAGAAGTATGGGTGGGTTATGACGGACAGCCTAAGAGCACTCAGTTCGGACGTAAGTCGCTGCGTCTGGCACGCCCTCTTGAACCGGGATTCGTACACACTATCGAACCGGGAATTTACTTCATTCCGGAATTGATTGACCTCTGGCGCTCACAGCATAAATTTGAGGATTTCATCAACTATGACGAAGTTGAGAAATGGAAAGATTTCAGCGGAATCCGCAATGAGGAGGATTATCTCATAACCGACACGGGATGTCGCCGTCTCGGAAAGAAAATACCGCTCACGACGGAAGAAGTGGAGGCTATGCGATGACCGTCGGACGCTTTGCACCTTCTCCGACAGGAAGGATGCACTTGGGGAATGTCTTCACTGCCCTTATCTCCTGGCTTTCCGCAAAGAAGAATGGAGGAAAATGGATACTGCGGGTCGAGGATCTCGACCCGCAGCGTTCGCGTTTGGAGTATGCCCGCATGATAGAGGATGACCTCGACTGGCTCGGTCTCGAATGGGATGGAGGGGGGATTGACGGCGCGGGAGCGTCCGTATCATATATACAGAGCCAAAGAGGTGAGATTTATGAGGATATGCTTCAGCGGCTGGATAAAACGGGATTGACTTATCCCTGCCGTTGCACTCGAGCCGACCTCATGGCTACTCAGGCGCCTCATGAGAGCGACGGGAGGATTGTATATGCCGGAACGTGTCGCCCGGAACGATTAGGAGGAAGAGTCGAAGTTGACGAGAATAGACCTGAAAGAGCCACCCGTCTGTGGGTGCCGGATGAGGTGATAAGTTTCACCGACCGTCTGTATGGAGAGCAGAGGGTCAATTTGGCGGAGCATTGCGGTGATTTTGTAGTAAGGCGAGCGGACGGAGCCTGGGCATATCAGTTGGCAGTAGTGGCAGATGATGCACTGATGGGGGTGACGGAAGTAGTCAGGGGAAGCGACCTGCTGCTATCATCGGCACAGCAGATTTATCTTTACCGTCTGTTAGGATTTGATATTCCGGAGTTTGCGCATGTTCCGCTCCTCTGCAATGAAAAAGGGGAACGGCTCTCGAAGCGCGACACATCCCTGACTATGGAGGAATTGCGGAAAGACTACACTCCCTCCCATCTTATAGGACTTCTTGCCTGGTATGCCGGCATCATGCCCGAACCGTTTCCCATTTCAGCCCGCGGACTTCTCCCCCTCTTCTCCTGGAGCGCAATAAGGAAAGCTTTAAAATTGAAAATTGAAAGTTGAAAATTATGATAGCTTACTGCTTTGGTTTTGTCGCTGCCGGGAAGTTGGGACAACTTCCCTCCCCGGCGGCAAAACGGAAGCAAAAAGCTATCACAATAAAATGCTTTTTAAAGCGTAATATTAATAAACTTCCAAATTCTAATTATCAGGCTATGGCAATGACAATTAAGACATCTCCCGTGCTAAGAGGGGAAGATGCGCAAAATTTTATAGAAGAAGCGGATCGAAACGGGAAATTACCCACTCCAAAACTTTCGGCATCCCAACGTAAGGTGCTTACCACCATGTTAGAAAGTGCCAAAAATATTATTTTTCCACCTCACTCATAATGGCAACTGATTTTTCCTTCGTAGACAATACCTTCATGGTTCCATATACAAAAACGGTTGCAGAAGACTGTCAGCCGATACTCCCTTAAGAAGCAGAATTTTATTTTTTGATCTTAAACTAATATCATCTCAGTAAATAATAGGGCCAATGCTCAAGGCATTCAGCTCAAAGCAAATTGGGGAGGGAGGTTGTCCCCAACCTCCCATGCGTCCTCAAAAGGGTAATTTCCTTTGTAGCGGCACAGGGAATTACCTTATTGCTCTGGTTTTGCCGACGCCGGGAAGTTGGGACAACTTCCCTCCCCGGTGTGCGCTTCGCGCCTAATGCCCTCCGCCTTATGCCTAACGCCTTATGCCTTCCGCCACTCCCCCAATCCCCCAACCTGTCACTTATACACAGCT
>JAIDPA010000036.1 GCA_029062985.1 Muribaculaceae bacterium | reverse complement strand
GACGTGGCATAGTTGGCTCACGTTTTTAGCTATAAAATGGATACAGAAAATAAAATAGATGATTTCTTCATACCTGATAATGAGGTGAAGCTGCCGGAGGAACTTGACTACACCCGGGCGATTGAATATATCCGCTCGGCTGAGGCGTTCTCTCGCTCCACCTATCAGAGTGTCTATATAATCGACTATTTCAAGCGAAACTTCCTTTATGTCTCACCTAATCCGATGTTCCTGTGCGGACTGTCGCCGGAGCAGATGATGGAGTTAGGCTACCGCTTCTATCTTGAATATGTGCCCAAGGACGAGCAGTCGCTTCTGCTTGATCTGAACCGCGCCGGATTCGCGTTTCAAAGTACCATTCCGGTTGACGAGCGGAAGGACTGGTATATCCAGTATGACTTCCATATACTTAACGACGGTCACCCGATCCTCGTAAACCATAAACTTACCCCGATTGCCCTCACGTCAGACGGTCGTATATGGCTTGCTCTCTGCGTGGTCTCGGCTTCCAACCATACCACTCCCGGACATATCCAGATGCACCGTGTCGGGTCTCCGGATTTCTTTGAATACAACAGGCTCACCCGTAGATGGGACAAGCGGAGTATGCCGACCCTCACCGATGGGGAGAAGGCTGTCATCACCCTTTCGATACAGGGCTATACCATGACGGAGATAGGCGATAAGATGTGTCTGTCCCCGGAGACCATCAAGAAATACCGTAAGCAGATCTTTGAGAAACTTGGAGTGCGCAATATCACGGAAGCCATCATCGCTGCCACAAACAATAAAATGATTTAGTGGAGAGTGGAGGGCGGAGAGTGGAGGGTAGAGAACGGAGGAGGTTGAACAAAAGGCGATGGTTTTAAGTTCTTTATAAAGACAACTTATAATATTGTAATACCATTTATTATGGAACAATTCACTTTTGAGAAACTTGAGGCGTGGCAAAAAGCTCGTGTATTGGTTAAGTGGGTTTATGGGCTAATCATGAAATTCCCACCTACCGAAAAGTTCGGACTGTCAAGTCAGTTAGGAAGGGCAATAGTTTCGGTTCCATCCAACATAGCAGAAGGAAGTGGACGACCATCTCTAAAAGAAAGAATTCATTTCTTCGAAATTGCGTATGGATCACTTATGGAATCTTTGACACAGCTTATCATAGCCTCCGATTTAGGTTTTATCTCCGAACATGAGGTTGAGGAAGGACGAGTAAAAATAATAGAAGTCGCAAGATTAATCAGTGGTTTACGTAAATCTCTACTTAAAAGAATAGACTCTAAAGAATAGACTCTTCTAAATAAATTCTTCTACCCTTATCTCTCTGCACTCCACCCTATACCTTCTCCAATCTCCACTTTAATTCTTCTCCGCTCTCCACACTCCGCTCTCCACCAAATAAAAGTGTGGGTAACGCTTCACGTCCCTGCCTACAGCGATGTTGGCGGCAATCCTCGCACATATATGTGCCGCTGTCTTCATGGCTGCCTCACTCGTCTTATTCTCCTTTATGGCAGGTAATGCATCGTGTAGCCAGTCGCAACCTTCCACATTCCAGAACGCACAGTAGCCTGACATATATTCCGCAGCCCATTGCCGCATATTCTGTTTACCAAGCCAATCCCTTTCATCTTCGGGAAACACAACAATAGCACCGGCTCCATCTACAAAGTCAAATGGATAGATTACAGGGATACTGTTCATATCACTTGTCTGAGAAAGTCCAGATCCAGTATATTCAATAAGAATCCCGGTATCTTGCCCATTAATGTTTTCGCCTATTTCTACTTCTTCGATATTGCAGAAGTCAAGTTTACCTAATTCCTCCTTAATATATGTGATGAAGTCATCTTTACCGACAATCATTATCCGGCAATCCTTTATGAGCTGTTTTTCTTCGTTTGTCATATCTGTCTATTTTTCTCATTGCAAAATTAGAATAACTCCAGCCCACATGCCATACCCATTTGGGTATATTTTACCATCGAAATGCAATCGTACCCATTTGGGTATGGCATAGGGTGATTTCTCACAGTAATTTTGCATCAGAAATAATATTAATTGTTACGATAATGAGAGAAAAATATCAGTCTTTATTCTTTGTATGCTTGTTGCAGGCATACCCACAATAGCTCAGACACGGTCTTTATCTGCCCGTATTATATCATCTGCTGATTCTATTCCTGTGGAATTTGCAACGGTAAAACTTATGAAGGATGACTCAGCATTGGTCAGTGCCACTCTCACTGATGAGAATGGTGTCTTCCGTTTTGATACACCTATAACCAGCGGTATGCATCTCGCAATCTCCTCAGTAGGATGTAAGAATCTCAATGTTCCTCTTCCATGCGATTCCGTTATATACCTTGATAGTTCAAACGTACTTTCTGAAGTGATTGGTAGAGGCTTCAAATCAGAGAACAAATACGGAGGTGTCAACCTACATCCCTATGGCTCGTCAGAAAAATGCGGCCCAAAACGCGGTGTCGCTTCTTTCAATGATGTCAATACCTCAGATAAGCGTCGATCCCGTCAGTCAGGCGGTGCAGACCGCCCACGGCCAGAATATCTCGATATTCATAGACTATGTTCCTGCCACAACCGAAGACTTGTCGGGCATGAAAACGCAGGATGTGAAGAAAGTTGAATACCTGATACACCCATCGGACGCCCGCTTTCAGGGAGCAACATATGTCATCAACTTCGTTATGCAGAAATATGAATGGGGAGGTTACACGAAACTAAATGCAGAGAAATGGTTTGGGGTCAACCAGACCAAAGGTTCTGTCTATTCCAAAATGATGTACAAACAAATGACGTTTGACATATTTGCCAACGATACTTATCTCACCAACAGACATATCGGGCAGAAATCGGTAGAGAATTTTAAGTTTACAGATCTTTATGGAGAAGGGCCACAATCGGTTGTCAGGACTTCTGACACAGAATCAGGGCGTTATCGTAGCAATAGCAATGACATAAGCTTTCGCGCACTCTATAATACTCCCGACATACTGATTTCAAATCGTATCGCGTATAGTCTTTCAAATACTCCTCACGATGATGTGAACAATAACCTATCCTATTCGAATGGTTTATTTCCGGAATCTAAATCATCCACTATCGCATCATCCCGTGACTGGGCTCTGAAATATAATGGAGAATACTACTTCAAGCTCTCCCGACACGCAGGCCTTAATATTGAGGCAACCTATACATATGGAAGCAATAAATCCAATTCTAATTACACTACCACCGATGAATTATCAATAACCAATGACGCAAAGGAGGATGTGCACAATGCCACTGCCTACCTGCACTTAAACTGGAATCCGAATAAGGCAAACAAATTTTTCACTAACTTTGGAGTGCAGCATCATTGGAACATCATAAACTATTATGGAAATTCCCCGTCAAAGCAAAAATATGATGTGGGATTATATTTCCTTGGACAGAATTACACGCATGTATTTAATAAGAAATGGAACGTCGGCTGTTCCTTGGCTTGGATATGGGAAACAAACAGAATATCAGGGATAAAAGTTGACAATAACTTCCCTCAGACGAACATCAATGCCACTTGGTCGCCGAATGATAAAAACCAGCTGTATATGACGGCAAACTATGGTTCGATGATTCCAAGTGCATCACAGAAAAGTCCTAACATGCTTCAGCAGGATGAATTGATGTGGTACAAGGGAACTCCGGAATTGAAAGACAGCAAATACACAAACGCCACGCTTTCATATACATGGCTCCCTAATAACAGATGGCAGCTTACCGCAGATGCCTATCTGGGATATATTAAAAACCGAAGAGTCTCGCTATATTCACCTACTGGCCCCAACGGAACAATATTGCGCCAATATTTTAATAATGGCGACTATTTCAGCGATTATTTCGGAATATCTGCCACAGGTAAATTTCTTGAAGGTAAGCTCGTGGCAAAACTACGTCCACAATTTTGGATACGAAAAACTACAGGAGACTATGCGTGGAGCAGCAATCAGATTACCTGCACAGCACAAGTCACATATTATCTGGGCAACTTTTATTTCCTGGGCTGGTATATGACTCCAAGTAAATTACAAGAAACTAACAGTGGAATAATACGCAAGAAATCCTCCGTTTACCAGCTTCAGATTGGCTGGGGAAAGGGCGCTTGGAACCTCAGCGCAACAGCCTATAATTTTCTCCATACTTCATGGGATAATTTCGAAGAGTCGTTGACAAGCGAATATTATAGCCTTGATCGCACAACTTTTGGAAGCCAACACCATGCGCACTATGCACTCTCTGTAACATACACTGTAGGGTACGGAAAAAAAGTAAAACGAAACAATGAAATATCTGGAGCTGGCACAGCAGGATCAGCAATCTTAAAATAACAAATAGCTGAATCATACTAATGGTGAAGCTCTCGGCAGGGATGCCGGGAGTTTCTTTTAATAAGAACCCCGTACCCAAATGGGTATTTTTTACTGTGTGTTCGCAATCATACCCATTTGGGTATGGCAAGAGACCATATATCACACTAATTTTGCACAGTAAAAATCAAAATATACAAT
>JAIDPA010000035.1 GCA_029062985.1 Muribaculaceae bacterium | reverse complement strand
ATCCAATAGCAATGCTTAAATATTTTTATAGAATAGTTAAATAGAAGATAGAAAATATGAACTCTACTCCTGATTGAGATACGTTACAGGAATAATCCGGCTTGGTTTAAATGATTTACAAAGAAAAAATATTATCTTTGTAAAACTGCTTCTTAATCTTCAGCTTTAGGCTGCGGGAGTGGAATAACTTAACATCCAAAATTTCTATGCGATTTATATTTCTCTTTTTATATCTACTGACCTTTTCATCTGTTTTCTCCCGTTATATTACTCCTGAGATAGCTTATCAGAGATGTATTTCAGAGTTAAGCGTTTTCAGGGGAAATGGTGGGTCTCTGTCAGTTAGGAGCGATATGAAGGTTAAGCCTATTGTTGATAGGAATGGCGAGATTCGTTTATACATAATTGATGAAGGAGGTTCCTTCATCGTAGCATCAGCCGACGATGAAATGCGTCCTCTTCTGGGATATAGCGAGACACAATTTCCGACGGACGGAAGTATGCCGCCGGCATTAGCCGCGTGGCTTGATTTTTATGCAGAAGAGATTTCTTCGTTCTCAAATCTCAGTCAGTACGTTCAAGAAAATGGAAATAGCGTGAATATTTCGGCTGTAGCTTCTGGCGCAGAACTTCCATCAATCGGAAAACTTATTTCCTCTATCTGGAACCAGCGGTCGCCTTATAATGATAAATGCCCGGTCTATAATGATAAGGAGCGATGCTGCACGGGGTGTGTGGCAACCGCAGTCGCTCAAATAATGTATTACTACAGATACCCTGAGAGGGGACAAGGAATATATACTCATACGGATACAATACGAGGAAAGGAATATAGCTGGACTGTGGATTTCGGGAATACGGAATATCATTGGGAACAGATGACACCACAATATACTGCAAAGAGCAGCGCAGCTTCAAAAGAGGCAGTAGCCATCCTGATGCAGCAATTGGGAGTTGCCGTAAAGATGGATTATGATCATCGTGGTGTCAACCAAAGCGGAGCAAAGATAATTGAGGCTGCCAGGGGGCTCATCCGAAATTTTAATTATGATAAAGGATCGCGTTATGAATTGAGAAGCTACTATTCTGATGATGAATGGAGACAGCTTTTGCATAGCGAGCTTTCCTCCGGCAGACCGATACTATATGAAGGAAATTCTCCCGAAAATTCTTCGGGACATGCCTTTATTTGTGATGGATATGACTCCAAGAGCGACAAATTCCATTTCAATTGGGGCTGGGGAGGTAATGGGGATGGCTTTTATTCTCTATCAGCCTTGAAACCAAATACTAAAAATGGAGTTGGAGCCGGGAATTATAACTACACAGCAAACCAGGCAGCGATTATAGGTATACATCCTCCGGAAGGAGATAATTGTTATTATCCTCTTTTAAAGATCTATTCTGACATATCTGTCTTAAAACCGCTTATTGCCACAGGTGCTTCTTTAGGAATCTCTGTGGGTGAAAGTGAATATAAAAGCTTTTATAACTTTTGTGTGGCAGAAGAGAAAAGTAAATTTGTGCTGGGATTGGAATTAAGGGATAAGAAGAGCGGGGAAATATTTATTATTAGCTCAGATAATATTATTGAACTCAATTATCGCAATGGGGCGAGAGTCTTGAGTTACAACTGGAAAAATTTCACAATTCCGAGAGGCGATTATACTGCTCGACCGGTAGTGAGGATTTGTAATGGAGAAGGAATTCCTCAAGGAAATTGGGAATATATCCGGCAACCTTACGGCACTTGTCAGACATTAGATATGCACGTAGGGAATCATTACATAACAGCACATAATGAAACAGTCGCTAAGCCATTGCTTCAGGCAGATAAGGTGGAGGTTCCTGCCGAAGCAGACTATATCAATGATTTTATCGTTGAAGCTGAGGTCTCCAGCCGTTATGCCGATTATAAAGGAGGGATAGCAGTGGTGGCATTAGAGGATGGCGACGACTATCCGGAAACTGTAGGGAAGATTGAATCAGTAGAAGTATCATGCGGTAAAGTAGCAAAGCTGAGGATAGCTTGTCGTCTGACAAAACAAATGAAGGAGTCATTCGAACTATGTCTTAAATCGGATGACGGAATTTTTAACGAAGGAAATATGGTAAGGGTAACAGAATCAGAGATGGCAGCTGCATTCACTCCCGATAATGAATGGCCTAAAAGTGTAGTGCCGGATAAAGCGTTCAGGCTTGGAGGCGAATTCAGGTCTGACAATATGCCATATAGGGGTTACGTAAAATGTAGAATTCTTGATTCGGAAGGAAAAGTGGTCTGCGAGACTCTGCCAGGTAACTATGTGACGATAAATGTGGGGGGAAGCCAGAGAGTGGTGTATAATTTTGACGGTATTTCTGAAAAGGGACTCTATACCGTAGAGCTTATGCATGAAAAAGGAATATTGAAAGTAGAGAGCCCTCTGATTGTAAGGGATATGGAATTTAAAGTAGAGGTTGATTCTCCTATAATCATAACAGACGACGATTGGAGTATTGATTTTGAACCGAAAATTTCATTGATTTCGGGTGGAAAATATAGCGGATACATTAATTATGAATTATCCAACGCCGGTGGCTACAGTGAGAAGGGCAGTTCGGCGCGTTATTTATCACTCGAAGAGGAAGAGACAAAATCTGTATATTTTTATATACGGACAAAAGATCTGGAGACAGGCGATTATTTACTTAGTCTGTTTTTATGTGATGGAGTCTTTGATGAAGAAGGCCAAGCGGTAGGGGATAGTTTTCTGCTGAGAAAGGTAAATAAAGAAAGTCTGGGTGTTGAAACGGAGACAGCAGATTCCGAAAACATTTTTGAAAAAAATGGAAGAATAGTTATAGAGAATGCTGTGTATGGCAGTCCGGTTAAAATTTTCAGTAGTGATGGTAAGTTAGTGTATACGACAGTAGTAGGTAATAGCGTCCACTTTGAAATAGCCTATACTTGCGCTCCGGGTGTTTATGTAGTCGTAGTCGGAAACAAGGCGGTAAAGTTGATAAGGCATTAGCTTGAGCCTAATTGGGATAGGAGTTTGTCTTTAATCTCGCGTGACTGCAGAAGGTAATGTCGCTGCCGGGGAAGTTGGGACAACTTCCCTCCCCGGTGTGCCTCGCGCCTTGAGCCTTGAGCCTAATGTCTCGAGCCTAAATTCACATTAACAATTGTTAAAGTTTCTTCTAACATTTTTATTTCAAAGGCGCATTTTACGCGGTTCTCGACCGTTAAAAAGCGCTTCTCTTATATCTTCTGCAAAAAAAATTAAACTTTCATATAGTCACCAATCAAACCAAATTATTGCTTTTCCGTTATACAAGTGAACCCCCGCGAAGGGAGCCTCAGAGGAGGCGAAAGTCGCTCAAATCACCCTCCTAATCCTGGTGATATTTAGAAGGAATCTTTTTAGAAGAATATATATTTTGTGCAATAAGTCGTTTTTTAATACTTTCCTTTTTCTGAATGATTTTCTAATCCGAATCTTCTGATTCACTTTTATTTAATCCTTATTTATTAATCTCTCAGAAATTAGTCGTTATGAAAAAGTTTATATTCTCTCTCATTCTCTCTCTTCCGTTTATGATGTTCGTCTCCTGCTCCGGTGATGCTGAGTCTTACGAACCTGATACAGTCCTGACAGTTGACCACACAGTTGAACTTTCCGGTGTCACTTTGCTAAATGATACATTCTATGTAGTAGCCGGAAATACAATTCAAATAAACGGTGTAGCTGTAAAGACAGTAAGCGCACAGACTGCTACTCTCAAAAGCGTACTTTATTTCCTTGATGATAAAGTTATCGCTTCAAAGAACAGAGGTGCAGCTCCAAATTTTACAGTGACTGACTCTCAGATTGGCAAGCACTACATTCAGGCAGCCGCAACACTTCTTCGCTCCGACGATTCTGTTACAGGAATGTCAGTAAGTCTTCCTCTGGTAGTGGTCAGCGATGCCTCACAGCTTCCATCAAACGCTCCGGCTGTCGGAACATACTCAAGAACAGTCAGAGTCAGAAAATGATTCCTCACGGTATGTGCAAGTTTATAATTGATGTCCTAAATTAGTTTTATTTATTCCTTCTGTCTTTCGTTTCTTTTCTCTATCTGAAATCTTTTCTCTATCTCGATTCTTTTCAAAAATTTAATTTCTTAATCATCTTAACTCTAAAATTAAAAACGTTATGAAAACTTAGAAGAAAACTTTTAGACCAGATTTTTAATTCATGACGCGCGAAGCCCCACCATTATTTAACCCGGGGCAGAGAGCAAAAATAAAGCGGACCTCCAAGTCCGCTTTATTTTTTGTGTAAGGCGCGAGACCTACTGTGGAGGGATAAATTTCTATTATGTCAGTGTGTAGTAAGCCATGGCTTACTACACACTGACATAATCTATCTAACATCATCTTCGTCTATATCGGAGAGGGAGGCGGAGTTGAATGTTTCGCGAATTTTTAGGTAATAATCTTTTTGATGGTCATGGTCATCAAGACTTTTATTTCGAGGTGAGTTTGTCGTATTCTTCGTCGGAGACGGGTTCGAGCCATACGTTCTCTGATTCCTCGCCGGGGACGGCAAATGCGAGATGAGCAAACCATGAGTCTTTGGCAGCGCCATGCCAGTGTTTTACGTTTGCAGGAATATGGATGACCGTGCCTGGAAGGATCTCAACTGCGGGTTTCCCTTCCTCCTGATACCATCCTTTTCCGGCTACACCGACAAGCATCTGTCCGCCTCCTTTCTCTGCTTTATGAATGTGCCAGTTGTTGCGGCAGCCGGGTTCAAACGTTACGTTGGCAAAAGGAATCTGTTTGTCTGACACTTGAGCGAGATAACTGTTGCCGATGAAATACTTTGCGTATGCGGTGTTTGGTTCTCCGATAGGAAATATCATGGAGCGCTGGAATTGTGCTTTGGCGTCTTCACCCTTTATGTCTTCGTTCCATACATCTTTAGCCAGTCGGAAAGCACCCCAGGCTTTAGGCCATCCTGCATAGAAAGCTATGTGGGTGATGATCTCAGCTATTTCAGTGCGGGTGATGCCGTTCTTCTTAGCTTCCTGAAGATGATAGATGAGAGATGTGTCGGTGATGCCCTGAGATATGAGTGACGTGATTGTCACCAGACTGCGGTCTCTCATGGAAAGGAGATCGTTTCTGCTCCAAACTTCTCCGAAGAGGATGTCATCGTTAAGGCGGGCAAACTCGGGAGCGAATTCTCCAAGTTGCTGACGTCCTGCTGTCTGTACTATTTTCTGTTGTGCCATAGTGGGTAAGATTATTGCAATGTTTAAAAAGAATAAAATCAGTCTCAAGGCTCGAGGCTTGAGGGTCGAGGTTTGAGCCGGAGTGCTCAAGGATTGAGATTCGGGGAAATTTCGGAGAAATTTCACACCCGGTCTTTTACGGGGAAATATTACCATTCTTTTAGATTTTTTTGGATTAATGGCTCATGGTTCGAGGCTCGAAGTTCGAGTCTTAAGGCGATGCAAAGTTATAAAGAGATTATCAGAAAATATATTCAAAATTTACAGGATTGCTACCATTTTTTACGTTTTCTGAGGAAGGTGGATTTAAAGGGATAGTCAACTGAATGAAGCGGGAGGGCGTTATAAAATTGAAAATTGAAAGTTGAAAATTGAAAGTTGGGATGTCTCCGACTTAAACTATAAATAGATAATGAGCGGTGTAGATAATAATATTGTTAAGACTGAACCCAAGGAGAAAAATATTTCTGTTGCAGGATTTCTTTCCGATAATCTCACACCGGAAGGGACGGTAGGGTTTCTTGCCAGCAAATGGGTCGAGGGGATAGGTGAGGTATATGCGCGCAGGCTTGTGGATAAATTCGGGACGGATGCAATCCGTGTGCTGGCTGAAGAGCCTTTGAAGGCAGAGAGTGTCGAAGGGCTCGGGAAAACACGTGTGGAAGTGGCTCAAGAGAGTCTTCATAATCTTCCTTATCCGGCTGATGTGCTTGCATTTTTATTCTCATGCGGATTAAGCGACACAGAGATTGGAAAAATATTCGGTAAATACAGAAAGCGAACGAAAGAGGTAGTGATTGCCGACCCTTACAGTATGGTGGAAGATGTCTGGCGCTTTTCATTCTTTTCAGCTGATAAAATAGGCAAAAGACTCGGAATAGCGGATGATGACCTCCGTCGCTTAGGGGGGGCATTGCTGACGGCTGTGAAACGATATGCTGAGGACGGGCATCTGTTTGCCACTCAGGATCAGGCAGTGAGATTAGCTTCTTCCATGACTAAGACAGATGAGGAAAAAGTCAAGAAAGCGCTCCCGATTCTTTTAGCAGAGGGTAGGCTGGTGGAGAGTCGGGGAGGGCTTTATCTGCCGGTGTTTTATAATGCAGAGAAAGAGGGAGCGAAGAAACTTTCAGAACTTGCCTCAGCACAGGTGGAAACTGTTCCGGAAGAAGAGATACCGGATATAAGTGAGGAGGGACACGTATATAGTAAAGAACAGAAGGATGCCATAAAGATGGCTTTAAGTTCGCTGGTCTGCGTACTCACCGGTGGTCCCGGCTCGGGTAAGACCACTGTGTTGAAGGGGGTGATAGAAGCAATGGAAAAGATGGGAAAAAAAGTTGTGGTAGCAGCCCCGACCGGGAGGGCTGCTAAAAGAGCGGGCAATCTGACAGGCACGGATGCCACGACAATCCACCGTCTTTTAGGTTATCGCCAGGGAGAGGGTTATCATAATAAGAAAATTGAGACTGATATGCTGATCATTGACGAAGGGTCAATGATGGAGCAGGTGCTCTTTGACCATCTCCTGCAGGCATTATCACCGGGCACAAGGGTAATTCTTGTCGGAGACGTTGACCAGCTGCCGGCTATCGGAGCGGGCGATGTCTTGCGAGATATGATAGAGTCTGAGAAAGTTCCCGTCAGCATTCTGACCGAGAATTTCCGTCAGGAGGAGGGAAGTCTTATAGCCGCCGGGGCAAAAGCGATAAATTCAGGAGAAATACCCGACTCTGACCCTGAACGCGATTTCATGATTATTGATGAAAAAACTACAAAAGATATTCATGATCGCATTCTGACGCTTATGGCAGAACGTCTTCCGGCTGATTATGGGATTGAGCCCTCGGAAATTCAAGTTGTGACGCCTCAGCAGATAGGTCCGTTGGGAGCACGTCAGCTGAATATCGATTTGCAAGCCCGTATAAATCCGGAGGGACCTTCTTTGAAAAGAGGAGCTACCATAATGCGGCTTGGCGACCCTGTGATGCAGACTGCAAACTCACGAGAGAGAGGCGTGTATAACGGTGAAGTCGGCAGAATAGTCGATGTCGACACAGAACGCCAGATATTAAAAGTGGAATATTCCGACGGCAGAATGTCGGAATATTCCAGAAGTGAATTGAGCGAGCTTGTACTTGCCTACGCAACGACTGTCCATAAACTCCAGGGATCGGAAGTAAAATACATGATATTCCCTATCACAATGGCTCATAAGCCGATGCTTTACCGTAATCTCCTTTATACGGGAGTGAGCCGGGCAACCCGGTTATGTGTGTTGGTCGGTGAGGAAGAGGCATTGCGCTATGCAGTGGGGAACAGTCCTGACTCTACACGCAATTCCAACTTCAAATACCGACTGCGGGAAGGTTAGTCAGCGTTGCCGTCGCGTATCTCGACACGTCGTATCTTTCCGCTGATTGTCTTGGGCAATTCCTTTACGAACTCTACAATACGGGGATATTTGTAAGGAGCTGTGACACGTTTTACGTGATTCTGAATCTCCTTTATCAATATCTCAGGCTCCTCTTCCGCACGCTTTTCAAAATCCTTAGCCAGCACGATAGTGGCCTTCACCACCTGACCTCGTATTTCGTCAGGCACTCCTGTTATGGCACATTCCACCACTGCGGGGTGAGTCATCAGGGCGCTTTCCACCTCGAACGGACCGATACGGTAGCCGGAAGATTTTATGACATCGTCAGTGCGACCTACAAACCAGTAATAACCATCCTCGTCTCTCCATGCCACATCACCCGTATGGTAGATTCCGTTATCGTAAGCCTCTTTTGTGAGAGCCGGGTCATGAAGATATTCCTTAAACAGACCAAGCGGTTTTCTGCCGTGGGTGCGTACAATAATCTCACCGTGTTCACCATCTTCGGCGCTTCTTCCGTCAGGAGTGATAAGGTCGATGTCATATTCGGGACCCTTTTTCCCCATTGAGCCCGGTTTCGGTTCGAGCCATGGATACGTAGCAATAGTCAGCGTTGTTTCAGTCTGTCCGAACCCTTCCATAAGTTTTATGCCGGTCAGGTGAAGCCATTCTTCATAGACACTCGGATTAAGCGCCTCCCCGGCAATTGTGCAGTATTTTAAAGTCGAGAGGTCAAATTTCGACAGATCTTCCCGTATAAGGAAACGGAATATAGTCGGGGGTGCGCAGAAAGATGTTATGCCGTAATCCTGAATCTTGTGCAGAACGTCTACGGGTTCAAATTTCTCGAAATCATAGACGAAGACATTTGCCCCGGCAATCCATTGTCCGTAAAGCTTACCCCACACCGCTTTTCCCCAGCCAGTGTCGGCAAGGGTCAGATGCAGGCTGTTTTCATTTATGTTGTGCCAATAGGAGGCAGTGATGATATGCCCGAGAGGGTAGGTGAAATCATGAGCCACCATCTTTGGCTGTCCGGTAGTGCCGGAAGTGAAGTAAAGGAGCGAGATATCATCGTTTGTATTTGGATTTTCAGGACGTACAAACGGAGGAGCGGTCTCTATTCCCTCATTGAAGTCATACCATCCTTCAGGCACTATCGGACCAGTAGACACACACGCTTTCACTGTAGGACACTCCGGGAGCGCCTTCTGAATATGATCTACCACCACCTTGTCTCCTACACATACGATAGCCTTAATTCCAGCCATCTGACAGCGATATTTCACGTCTTTTTCTGTCAGAAGATGAGTAGCGGGGATGACTACTGCTCCGAGTTTATGCAGAGCTACGATAGAGAACCAGAACTGATAGTGGCGTTTCAGGATGAGCATGACCATATCTCCTTTCCCAATTCCCAATTCCTGGAAGAAAGAAGCGGTCTTATCGCTTTCACGCTTTATGTCGGCAAAGGTGAATTGTGTTTTCTCACCTTTATCATTAGTCCAGAGCAGGGCAGGACGGTCAGGCTCCTTTTCAGCCCAGGCATCAACAACGTCATACCCGAAATTGAAGTTTTCCGGCACATTTACATGGAAATTATCCATGAAATCTTCGTAGGATTCAAACTTAGTCTTGTCAAGAAATTTTTCGAGCATGATGTCAAGAGATTATTGCAAGTAATTTTACACGTTTCCCGTTTAATGCTCTCAGTCCGTGAGGTTTTTTAGCATCAAACATTATAGAATCCCCGGGATTAAGGATATTTGTTTTGCCAGCCACACTTATTTCAAGCGTTCCTTCGACAACAAAATTAAATTCCTGACCCTCATGAGTGTTGAGAGTGAGGGGCTTGCCGTCGGCAGGTTCTACTGTCACCATGAAAGGAGCCATAATCCTATGCTGGAATCCGGCTGCGAGATCCTGATAACTGTAAGCCCCGGTGCGTTCTACTTTCACACCATGTCCGGCACGGGTGATATAGTATGCCTGCATTTTTGGCTCGTCGCCGAACATGAGGGCTGCCATCTCGACTCCATAGACGGATGAGAGTTTATGAATGAAGCTGACGGGAATATCCGTTGTGGCATTTTCATAGTCAGCGAGAGTCGCCGGAAGGATGCCACATTGGAGTGCCATTTCCTCCTGCGTGAGATCAAGCGCATCTCTCAATCCTCTTATTCGTTCAGCTATATGCTGTATTA
>JAIDPA010000034.1 GCA_029062985.1 Muribaculaceae bacterium | reverse complement strand
TATATTAACTTTGTAAAAATTTAAAAGCTTACCAACGTCTGTCAACAAATTAGGGAATCAAAGTTGAATATGCTGATGAAGAGTATGGGAGCTGAGAATTTTTAACTATAATTGAAAAAATGCGATTCGAGGATTTATTGACTAATGACGACTTATTGGATGCGCTTTACGACATGCATTTTGATGAGTGCACACCAATTCAAGAACTTTCTATTCCCCCTGTTTTATCCGGTAGCGATTTATTAGCAGTAGCACAGACTGGAACGGGTAAGACGGCAGCTTATCTTCTTCCTATAATCGAAAGAATCGTAAATGATAATATTCCTCAGGAGTATGTCAATTGTGTGGTAATGGCTCCCACTCGTGAACTGGTGCAGCAAATTGACAGACAAATGCAGGGTTTTTCTTATTTTATGCCAATAAGCAGTATGGCAATTTATGGGGGAACAGATGGTAACACCTACGAACAGCAACGTAAAGGGCTAAAAAATGGAGCTGATGTTGTCATTGCAACCCCGGGGAGACTTTTAGCTCATTTAAACATGGGATACGTAGATCTTTCCAATGTTTCATTTTTTGTCTTGGATGAGGCGGATAGAATGCTCGATATGGGTTTTTTTGATGACATTATGCAGATTGTAAGCCGTCTACCCAAGAAAAGACAGACTTTATTGTTTTCTGCAACTATGCCGGCAAAAATACAGCAAATGGCTAAACAGATTTTGTCAGAACCAACAATAGTCAAGTTGGCAGTTTCCAAACCGGCTGAAAAAATTAAACAGGAAGCCTACGTATGTTATGAGAATCAGAAATTCCCCATTTTGAATAAGATTTTCAAGGAGAATCCGCCAAGGAAAGTTATCATATTCTCCTCTTCAAAACAAAAAGTAAAAGATTTGACTAAGGCGCTCAAGAAAATTGATATAAAAGTTTCAGAAATACATTCTGATCTTTCGCAGGCAGAACGTGAACAGGTAATAATTGATTTTAAGGCTTATCGAATAAATGTGTTGGTTGCCACTGATATTCTCTCCCGGGGGATTGATATTGATAATATAGATACCGTGGTAAATTATGATGTGCCTCGGGAAAGTGAAGATTATGTACACAGGATAGGCAGAACAGCACGTGCAGATAGGGAAGGGAAGGCTATAACATTTGTAAGTGAAAAGGAGAGATATAAATTCAAGACTATTGAAAAAGAGTTGAGGATAGAAGTTGAGAAATTATCTTTGCCTGACGAATTTGGTGAAACTCCTTCTTATTATGACAAGGTGGAGGATAAAACTTCTCGTAAAAATTATTCTAAACATAGAAAAGACTTCCCGGAATCCACCAATAAGGAAAATAAGGGGAAGTCTTATAGAAGAAAAAAGAATAAGAAGCAGAATGTTTCTTCAAAATCTAATTCTGTTTCTGATTAATTCTTGAGCCATTAATTCTTGATTGATGACGCATAAGTTGCCATGAGTTGATTATATTCTGCCATGCGACGTAGGAGGCTGGAGCAATTGATGAAAGTGGATTCAGATATGCAAGAGCGAGCCACACTGCCAAAACCGTATTTTTTTGGCCTAACCCTTGTCCGCCGGCAACTTTATCTCCGAATTTGCCACCAATTATTCTGCCGAGTTTAAATTGGATAAGACAGGCTATCAGTGCGCCAAGCGACAGAAGTATCATAGTGACTGTGGCTTGAGGGGTCCAGTTTTTTATCGCAAAACTGACACAACTCCCAACCACAATAAACAGAGATACTGCCCAAAGATAGAATGATAGTTGTTGCATCCCAACAATTTTTGAGTGAATCTTCGGAGACACATAGCGTAATATTAGTGCTAATGCCAGGGGAGCAAGTATTAATGGGAACACTTGGGAAAGGATCATCTTAAATGATTTGAGAAAGGTGATGTCACTGTGTTCTCCTATAGCCGCAAATACGAGAGGACCTGCAACTGCGACAAATGCATTACACATGAGACTATATGTTGCAACCTTGGAAATGCTTCCACCCAACATTGCGGTAATGACCGGGGCAGCTGTCGCAGTGGGAATGATGAAACAAACAAAAATTCCTTCAGCGAGCGTCTTATTCCAGAAGAAAGTCAAAAAATAAAATACGGCAGCTAAGATGATTTGAGTTATCAGGAGAGTCATCTCAAATCGGTTGGGTTTAAAATCACTAATCTTCAGTTTGCAATAGGTGATGAAAAGCATCGTAAAAATTAGATAAGGGGAAAGGAATGTCAGATGTCCCATCCAGGGGTAAAAAATTGCACCCCCTACCATTGCAATAGGAAGCATCAATGTTCGCAGTTTCGCCTTATTTATTGTTGCTTTCATTGTGTCAATGATTAAATAAATTCAATTATTTCCCTTATTAAATTAAAGGTCTTTTGGGGTGCATCCTGCCAGAAATTTTTATATTGTTCAATATTTTCGCCTTCTCCGGGTGTATCGCTTACTACACGTATAATATTAAAAGGTGTGTCAGTGAGATAGCATACCTGAGCTATTGCCGCGGATTCCATGTCGACAGCCTTAACTTCAGGAAAGTGTTCTCTGATAAATTTAATTTCAGAGGCTTTTGAGATAAATTTATCGCCACTGCATATCAACCCAAAACATGTATTTTCAGAATTACATATTCTGAGGGCAAGATTCAAGATTTCTTTTGAAGCAGAAAAAAATAAAGGACACCCGTCTGCTTCGCCATATTTTGTGCCCGGTCCGCACCACACGTCATCATACGCAACTTGATCAGCAATTAGTAGAGAGCCAATTTTCAAGCCGGCTCCTCCGGCAACACCCGTATTCAGTATAAGATCCGGTTTCTCCGATTGGATAAGACGGAAAGTGTTTATTGCAGCATTCACTTTGCCGATTCCACATTTTGCCAATACGATATCATGTGCCGATATTTTTCCTTTATATATTTTATGTCCGCCGGATACCTCAGAGCATGAATTTTCGAGCAGGGATTGTATTAGCTGAAGTTCCTTATCCATTGCAGTCAATATGACAATCTTCATTTCTATAAAATTGTTTTATAATTATTGTGATGTTTAAATTGAAAAATTGTAGGAATAAATTTTCGTGAACTTATTTTTAACAGTTCCTGAAATTATTAATAACGTTTAAAAATATTCTTAAATGGAAGCAACTGCCGAATTATATTTCGCAATATTTGTTGCTTTTTTAATCATTTTCCATGCTTTACGTCCAATTTCATTTTCTGCATATTCCCAAAAGGGTTTTATTTTAGAAATGATTTGGCTTTCCCCATATAAATTCTCTGAATAATAATCATACAGTCGTCTATGGAACCGAAGCATTTCTTCAATTCTCTTGCTTTTATCCCATTCGACTCCTTCTAAATATTCGGAAAATAAAGAAGGACGTGCGAGAATTCCTCGGCCGACCATGACTCCTTTTATCTGAGGAAATTTGTTTTTGATATCATTAATTTCCGCAGGCGTCTTAATATCTCCATTAAACACTATGGGATTCGAACTCTCTGAAACAATTTTTCCGAAAGCTTCAAAATCTATTTCTCCTCCATATTGCTGTTTAGCCACACGGGGATGTATTGCTATATGTTTAAGGTTTATTTTATTCAATGTGCTTATTAAAGGAATCCATTCCTCAGGGGAGACAAATCCCAACCTCATTTTAACAGAAAAAGATAGCTCGGGATGATTTTTGATTTCTTCGGCAATAGCCTTTCCTAATTCTATGTTTGCTATTGCAGCGGCACCTCTTCCATGTCCGGTCTGAAGGGGGAAAGGACAGCCCATATTTAAATCGATTTCTTTAGTTCTTTCTTTTTTTAATATTTCAATGAGAGATTTCAGTTCGTTTTTGTCACGGAAGATTATCTGGGGAGTCAGGTAGCAATTAGAATTCAGAGAAGATGATAAATCTTTGAGATCTCTCTGCCTGACAGAATTATGTTCAAGTCTTATGAAAGGAGTGAAGTAAGCGATTTGGCTATCATAATCCTTAACATTATAAATTTCCGCATGCAAGCCACGATAGGCTGCATCAGTATGTCCCTGGACGGGGGCAAAATATAGATTATTCATTTATTTTTATTTATTTGGAAGGAAAGTGAAACAAACTGCTCCTACGAGACACAAGAAAGCTGCGACGTGATTCCAATGTAATTTTTCGCCTGAGAAGAAGAACATAGCAAGAATCGTAAACACAGTCAAAGATATCACTTCTTGAATAATCTTTAGTTGGAATAATGAGTAGGGACCACCATTTTCTTGAAATCCTATTCTATTTGCCGGAATCATAAAGCAATATTCTAATAAAGCAATACCCCAGGAAAAAATAATCACCAAAAACAGTGGCCAATTTTTTGAAATTCCTGATGACTGCAGCTTGAGATGCCCATACCATGCAACAGTCATAAAAACATTAGAAATTATCAAAAGCAGGATTGTGACGATAGAAGCTTTCATTGTCATTAAATTTGGATAAGAAATCTGCTGCAAAGTTACTCAAAATTCCTCATTGTTAACTCTTCCTTTTGGATTAATTATAAATTTAAGTAATTTTGCATCTTAAATTGTTATAAATTAAAAGAGACACTTCCACGGAAAATTTTTTTGGCTAAGTCTCTTGTCAAAATTAAAAAAAAATGAATATTCGCAAAATTTCAGATGATGTTTTCTATGTCGGTGTGAACGACCGAAATACCGACAGATTTGAAGGATTGTGGCCTCTTCCTTCCGGAGTGAGCTATAATTCCTATATAGTTAAGGGTGCTGATAAAATAGCTTTGTTTGACACCGTAGAAATCGGATCAATGGGTAGCTTCCTTAAAGGTATTTTTTCTCAGATCGGTAAAGAACAAATCGATTATCTCATAGTGAACCACATGGAGCCTGATCATTCAGGAGGTATACCAATAATGCTTTCTCAATTTCCGGAATTGAAGATTGTGGGAAATAAGCAGACTATCGCTATGATAAAAGGTTATTATCATATTGATGACGATAGTAGGTTTCTGGAAATAGGAGATGGAGATGTCATTGAATTGGGCGGAAAAACTGTAAGGTTTGTCTTGACTCCTATGGTGCATTGGCCCGAGACTATGATGTCATATATAGAGGAATCTAAACTTATTATTTCGGGAGATGCTTTCGGATGTTTCGGAGCATTAAACGGAGGTGTTGTTGACTATGAAATGAACATTGACTGGTATTGGGATGAGATGTATCGTTACTATTCCAATATTGTCGGGAAATACGGGCGCTTTGTTCAGAAAGCCCTTCAAAAGACATCCGGTTTGGATATTCAGTATATTTGTCCGACTCATGGTCCGGTTTGGCATCAGCAAATAGCAAAGGTAATTGATATTTACGATCGTCTCAGCAGATATGAGGGAGAAGACGGGGTGACTATTGTCTACGGTTCAATGTATGGAAATACAGCAGAAGTAGCAGAGGAAATAGCTCGCCAATTGACTGCAAGAGGAGTGAAAAATATAAAGGTTCACAATGCTGCGAAGGCTGAGTTGAGCTATATGATTTCCGACGCCTTCCGTTATAAAGCATTGATAGTTGGCGGACCAACTTATTCTATGCATTTATTTCCTCCGATAGAAAGCTTTATGATTGCGATGGAGACTCGCGAGATAAAGAATAAGATTATTGCGACATTCGGTTCTTTTACTTGGGCATCGGCTGCCGGAAAACATTTGACCGGTTATTTGCAGAAAATGAATATAGAGCCTGTATCAGCTTTAGAGATGAAGCACTCAGCCAATGAATCTACCTTTAGGGAAATTGAGCAGTTGGCAGATAAAGTGGTGGAGGCTTTAAATAAAGAATGATGGAAATAGAGATACATCCCTGGCAACCATTCATTCCTAATAATGCAAAAATTCTCATAATGGGAACTTTCCCACCCCAGCCCAAGAGATGGTCAATGAATTTTTATTATCCTAACCGGACTAATGATTTCTGGTATATGATGGGAATTATATTCTTTGGAGATAAATATGCATTATGCACTCCGGATAAAAAAGGATTTGATCTTGAGGCAATAAAGGAGTTATTGTGCAGGAAAGGTATTGCAATGAACGATACAGCTCGAAAAGTGCATCGTATTCAAGGAAATGCTTCAGATAAGTTTCTTGAAATAATCGAGGCTGTCCCTCTTTATGAACTTCTGTCAGAGATGCCTGATTGTAAGACATTATGCACCACAGGCGAGAAGGCAGCCGGTGTAATAGCTCAGCTTACAAATACCTCAATACCCAAGATGGGTGAAAAAGTGGTGTCAGAAGATGGTATGACAATTTGGAGAATGCCATCTACAAGCAGGGCTTATCCTGTGAAACTTGAGACTAAGGCTGAATATTATGAGAAAATGTTTAGAGCCTCCAATGTGCTTTGATATCTTTTATGGATTGGTTGATTAGTGTTTTTATTGAGCATTCTCCTCTTCAGGCAGTCATTATTCTGTCAATAATAATTGCTGTCGGATTAGGACTCGGGAAAATACACGTTTTCGGTATTTCGCTTGGAGTAACGTGGGTGTTTTTTGCCGGTATCCTGGCAGGTCATTTAGGACTGTCGATTGACCCGTCTATGTTGACTTATGCAGAGAGTTTCGGTCTGGTCTTATTCGTTTATGAGCTGGGCTTGAAAGTCGGACCGGGATTTTTCAGTTCGTTCAGAAAAGGTGGTATTCAGTTAAATCTGTTTGGATTGGCAACGGTTTTGTTGGGTACGGCTTTGGCAGTCTTCCTTTCCTATATCATTAAGATCCCTATGCAGGATATGGTAGGTATTTTAAGCGGAGCGACTACGAACACCCCTTCTTTGGGAGCGGCTCAGCAAGCATTGAGTCAGGCAGGTATTTCAGCAAATGGGGCAGCCCTGAGTTGTGCTGTCACGTATCCATTAGGAGTGGTAGGAGTAATTTTCGCCATTGTTGTTTTGAGGAAATGGATAGTTCGTCCTAAAGATCTGGAACTTCCGAGTCAGGATGATGAAAATCAGACCTTCATAGCTACTTTTAAAATAAAGAATCCCGGTATCTATGGGATGAAAGTAGCTGATTTAGGAAAACTTTCTAAAACGCCTTTTGTAATTTCAAGGATTTGGAGTGGAGGCGCTGTGTCTATCCCGACGTCTGAAAGTGTTGTCAATGAAGGAGACCGGTTGATGGTCATAACAACGGAGAAAGAAGTCCCGGCGCTGTCAGCTTTTTTTGGCGAACACGAGAGTAGAGACTGGAATACCGGAAATATCGACTGGAATAAAATTGACAGTAGTCTCACCTCCCGGCACATAATAATTAGTAAACCCGAAATTAATGGTCGAAGGCTGGGTTCCTTAAAATTAAGAAATAATTATGGGATAAATATAACAAGAGTATCACGAAGCGGAGTGAATCTTTTAGCAACTTCCGGACTCGTTCTTCAGCTTGGCGACCGACTGACCGTAGTAGGAAAGGAAGGACAGATTTCGGAGGTAGCCAAACTTCTTGGAAACCGTGAGTCAAAACTTAAGGATCCAAACCTCGCAGTCATTTTTATTGGAATTGTTTTAGGTCTCCTCCTTGGTTC
>JAIDPA010000033.1 GCA_029062985.1 Muribaculaceae bacterium | reverse complement strand
TCTATTAACTTTGCGCTATCGTTATTATCAAGACTTGCCCACATCAACCAAAGGGTTGATTAAAACTTAAATTTAAACTTGCCATAAAAATTATTGACAATGAAAAAGAAAAACTCCTATTCTGATTTTGATCAGGAAAAAAGAGATTTCCTGCTTCGAAATTTCCGTAAAGCTCTGCTCGGCCAGTCGGAATTTGATAAGAACAAGGCTTTCCATATTGCATCGCAGACCCCTACGCCTCGTTTCTGGGTAAGCGAAGTGCGGGCAGCTGCCGTCATCGGGAAATTGCTTTCCGGCAATGATCCTACCCTCGAAATGCTTCCTGAGAAAAGAGAAATGTTTCTGGAAATATACAGACGGTTTCTCCGACTGCGTGCCGAGCGTAAAGAGGAAACAATTTCACAACTCCTTTTCGAAGTTATTAACAATGAGGCGCCCCGCTCTTATCTGTCATGGCAGACAGTCAGGACTCTTGTCTATAAAGAAATGCGACGCAGGAAAATAGAAAGGAGGTCGCTCCGATGAATAGCCTTCCTTATCTTTCTTCTGAAATTAAAGAACTCCTAAAAGAGAATGCTATAAGAAATAATCGAGTGAAAACGCCTTACGACCCAATAAAAGGAGATCCGCACGACGGACCGCGTTTCCACTTAATTCTTGACGATCTCGACTGCTGGATTCCGGAATCAATGAGGAATGAAAAACTCGTTAAGAATCTTTTGGAATACGGTTCCTGGAAGAAATACATGCAGAAAGCGAAAACCGATTCTTATTCCGATGCCCAAACGGAATTTTTTCTCCAATGGAATGCTCTTCGTGCCCTTCATGATTTCCCTTTTTGGGCAGCCTCATACGCCCATATAAAGTGTAAGGGGGGAGGAAACGATCTCCTTTTCAAGCTCAACCATCCGCAACGCCGCCTCGTCGAAACTCTCGAACAGATGCGGCGAAATAATCTCCCGATACGTCTTATTCTTTTAAAAGCGCGTCAGTGGGGAGGAAGCACCTGCGTCCAGATGTATATGGCTTGGCTTCAGCTTGTGCATGAAAAAGGCCTCAATTCTCTGATTATTGCTCATCAGGGATGCGCCACCGATGAAATAAAGGATATGTTTGACCGCATGATTCTCCAGTATCCCGAAGAAATGCTCCTTCCAAATAAAGATCAGGAGGCAGCCCGGAAAGACTCTGAAACCGGCACAAAAAAGAGAGTTCAACATAAACGCATGGAGCGTGTCGGGGGGTCGGGAGCAGCCTTCAGGGTATTGGGGCGAAATTGCAAAATAAAAATAGGTTCTGCCGAACGTCCCAACTCCTGCCGTGGAGGCGACTATAACCTTATCCATTGTTCGGAAGTGGCTCTCTGGCCCTCTTCAAGATTAAAGACTCCGGAAGCTCTGCATCGGGCTGCCACCGCCGGAGTGCTCTTCAAGCCCCTCACCATGATTCTTATGGAATCAACTGCCAACGGCACGGGGAATTTCTTTCATAAAGAATATGAGGCTGCCAAATCCGGCACGAGCCAGTTTAAGGCATTGTTCATACCTTGGTTTGAAATAGAGCAATATTCCGTCCCAATGCAGGAAGAGGAATTGGCTGAATTTGCCGGCAAACTGATCGAAGGGCGCAATAATGAGCATTCCGTTTCCGACCGACAGCAGCCCGGAGCATATCTATGGAGATTATGGGAAATGGGAGCATCCCTGGAAGCTATAAACTGGTATGTCAAGGAACGTTCAAAATATTCCGACCACGGACTCATGGCTTCCGAATATCCCAGTGATGATGTCGAAGCGTTTGTCCATTCCGGAGCAAGAGTTTTTGATAAATACTGTGTAGAGAAACTGCGTCCTGACTGCCAGCCCCCTTTGATGAGGGGAGAAATCGACGGCGATGCACCCTCGGGAGAGAAATCATTGAGTAATGTAAGATTTTCTCCTGCCGACAACGGAGCACTCGCAATTTGGAAAGACCGCTCATCGCAGCTTGATGAACGGGTCGCTGACCGCTATCTCGTAGTGGTGGATATCGGAGGGCGCTCCCGTAATTCTGACTGGTCGGTCATCACCGTTTTTGACCGTATTGAAATGAGCTACGGCGGCAAACCGGAAGTGGCAGCCCAATGGCGCGGACACACTGACTTTGACCTTCTTGCCTGGAATGCAGCCCGGATAGCCACCTATTTTGACGAGGCGCTCCTTGTCATTGAAAGCAACACTATCGAGACCCACGAACCCGGGCATCTTGATGAGGCTGACCAGTCAGCATTTCTGCTCAATCAGATTCGGGAGGCTTATCCTAATCTCTACGCTCGCCGAAGAAGCGAAAACGATATTAAGTTGGGGCAACCTGTAAAGTACGGCTTCCACACAAATGTTTCGACTAAACCTATGGTCATATCCACTCTTGTAAAAGTCATAAGAGAGGGATTATACGTGGAACGCGATGAACAATGTCTTGCCGAGTATCTCACCTACGAACAGCGTCAGAACGGGAGCTACGCTGCAATTCAGGGTTATCATGACGATATGCTGATGACAAGGGCTATCGGGCTGCATATCTGTTTTCAGGAGATGAAGCCTCCTCGTGTCTATGGGTCCGACTTCTCCTGCTGTGCCCATCCCAGCCGCAGGGCATCACCTTTTATATTCTGAAAGAGCTTTTTCGTAGGTAGCCATGATTTTTTCTGCCATATCGTCGGCAGCAAAACGTTTCGCATATTCCATGCCTTTCGCTATCCGGTCAGTATACGGAATTGTGCCGTCAGTAAGCCCGCGAAGCAATTCCCCCATCTCCCTTGCGTCATCCGGATTGATATAGAACGCCGCATCTCCTCCGGCTTCTTCAAGACATGACCCTGTGGCTGCCACTACCGGGCGCCGGCTCTCAAGCCCTTCAAGCACAGGAATGCCGAAGCCTTCGTAATATGAGGGATAGACAATAACCTCTGCAAGCTGACACACGGCAGGAAGGTCAGAAAACGATATATCGTGGCGTACGTCTATACGCGAGGCAATGCCCAGCTCTTTAGCTATAGACATTACTTTCCCGAGATAACCCTTGCGGTCGCGTCCTACTACAAGCAGCTTTATTCCCTTAGGAAGAGTTGACAGAGCACGCACGGTCAGCGCAAGATTCTTTCGCTCTTCAATGGTGCCTACCTGAAGGATGTAACGCTGGGGGAGCATCAGCCGGCGGCGGATTCCCTCCAGCTTATCCTCAGGAAGCAGATTGCGGAAAGAGGAGTCACAACCTTGATAAATCACATCTATCTTATCGGGATTTATTCCGTATAACTCAACGACATCATCCTTGGTGCGCTGACTGACGGCAATGATACGGGTGGCGTTATGACATGAACGTCCGTATTTGAAATCATATATAATCCTGTCAATAGCATTGTAGCATTGAGGCCGACGCCGATAGATGACGTCATGCATAGTGACTACCGAGGGTAATCCCGCCGACTCTATATTCAGAGGAAGTTCATTGCTTAAACCGTGAAACACTTCCACATTATCGGCTTTTAAGTTATTGGTGATGCCAAATGTTCTCCAAAGGCTTCCCTTAAATCCAGCCGCTGCCGGGAGCCTGAACTCCACGTTATGATACGCCTGCAACTCTTTAAGGCGCGGGTTCTCCCTCAATTTAGGTGTATAGACAAGCATTTTGGAAGTAGGATATGCCTCTGCCATGGAAGCTATCACAAGGCGTGAATAATTTCCCAAGCCCGTCATATTGTTTACGGCTCGTTTGCCGTCATAGCCTATTATCATGTAAATTGAAAATTAATTTGGCTCGAGGCTCAAGGCTCAAGGCTCGAGATGAGTCTTATAAGCCTTATGAGTCTTATGAGTCTTATAGGTCTTATAAATCTTATAAATTATTTAGGATCTTGGGCCTCGAGCCTTGAGCCTCGGGCATCCATACTCCTCCATTATCTTTTTAAAGAAGACGTCATAGCTGAAGCGCTTCCTGAAAGTTTCAGCTCCCTTTTCTCCTATTCGATGTCGCAAATCGGAATCTTCTGCCAATTTTCTAATTGCATCCGCTAATGCCTCCACATTCCCCGCTTCTACCAGAATGCCATCCTCTCCATCTGTGATTATCTCTGTCTGTGCTCCATTAGAGGTAGTGATGACAGGACGTCCCTGCGACATAAATTCTATTATCGTGAGTCCGAATGACTCTTTTGCAATTGACGGGGCGACACATATATCCCCGTCCCTTATTTCTTTATAAACATCTTTAGCAAAACCGGTCCAAGTTATCCTGTCGCTCACTCCAACTTCTTCTGACAACTTCCAAAGCTGAGTCAGGTATTCCTTTTCTCCGGTGCCGGTAACGGTAAGCCGTACAGGCAGATTTTTCAACTGACCCATCGCTCTTATCAATACGTCAAGTCCCTTTTCCGAAGCAACACGACCGGCATAAAGGATATTCAATATTTCATGCTCAGCCACCGGCACAGGTTCAGAATATTTCTCAGGAAAGATAATACTGTTATGCACCACCCGTATTTTCTCGGAAGCAATCAGTGGTTGCGTGCTTAGAAATTCATTCTTGGCAAGCTGAGAAACAAACAGAAGCCTGTCAATCCCGGCATATATAAATTTCCAGCGCAATGATTTTTTGCCGCGTCTGACAAGATGACGGGTGACTACCAGATGCACCTTTTTTTTATTTCCAACCAGATATTTCGCCCGCGCTACAATCTCGGCATCCTTGAAATTATGCACGTGAACTACTACCCTTTCCTCCGGGAAAGATTTTATAAGCGATGCAAGTTTAACGGGAGAAACCATGTCAAAAATCCCCCCTAACGGCATCTTTTTGATTTTCCCCGGAAGATGGCTGAAATATTTATCCATTCGGGGAATACCTCGGGTCACTACCGTAACGTCATGCCCCCTGCTTACCGACTGCTCACACAAGTCGAGCGCATAACGTTCCCCACCTCCCCAGGATGTGGCTCTAACAAGATGTACTATCCTCATTTATCTATTAATCCGGTTGGTTTGAGTTTGCAAAAATAAGAAATATCTGTTAAATTGAAAATTTATTTTAGGCTTTAGGCTCAAGGCTCAAGGCTCGAGGCTTGAGGTATCATAAGTTTTATAAGATTTATAAGACTTATAAGGCGACTCTCCTCGAGCCCTGAGCCCTGAGCCCTGAGCCTTGAGCCTTGAGCCTCGAGCCCTGAGCCTAATGCCTAAAATAAAGTTGCTTTTTATCCTGAAAACACCTAACTTTGCATACGCAAAAACATACTTCCACGACATCAATGAGACTCAATCTTAAATACTATCCTGCCACTCTCATCCAGCTATGCGTGCCATTGCTCCTGCTATGGCTTCTACGCTTCTTTTTCGCCTTTCATAATATCCACACCTTAGGCGATCCCTCATTCTCCCGTATCTTTCATCTCGCGGCTCTTGGCTTCAGATTCGATCTCAGCGCATGGGCTTGGTTCAACGCTCCTTTCATTCTGCTGCGCTTTCTCCCTTTTGAATTTATAGAAAATAAAAAATATCTCCTTATCTCCAATATCATCTTCTTTATC
>JAIDPA010000323.1 GCA_029062985.1 Muribaculaceae bacterium | reverse complement strand
TCAATTATTAAACCGTTTATTGAATCTTGTATTTGTTCAAGAATATTTAAAACGAAGGATACTATAGCATCTACTACAACTATTAATTTATGCTGTTCATATAAATTGTTGATTAAATCTTTAAGAAGATCAACGTCAAACAAATCACAAACTTCGAATCTGGACAGAATTAACGAAATTTCATCTGGGGTGGTCTCTACACTGAATAGAGCCTTTTTCGCAACGGTTGTAAATTCTTCCGTAGTTACAATTTTGTCTAGGATATTTATAAAATTATCAAAGTCTCGCATATCTCACATAAGTTATATTATATCAACTTTTATCTTCATCCCTATGTAGGAGGCGATTGAGAGGATTTGTTTGCGTTTAGTGGCGGTGTCGGAACAGGTCATCAGGAGCCAGCCGTTGCCGAGTGGCTTTTGAGCTGTTTGATATTTCTTATCTATGGTATTGCTGACAAGGGGAATTTTATTGGCTATTAAACCGACGGCACGCACTTTGTCAACTCCTACCTTAAGTACAAATTTATGCAAGGATTCCCATGCAGTACGTTCTTCGATGATTGAGCCGTCCGGCATAGTAATCCTTAGGCGAGTGCGTGGATTGGTTACAACCTTCTTGCCTCCCTTTTTCTTCTCAGTGTGTTCTACAATCGGATCCGGTTTGATTTCCACAGCATCGGGTAGGACATCGGCAATATTTCGTTTACGAGATAGGCTTACTTTAAGAGGTTTTCCGGGTACATAGTCAACGACCAAGACGAGTTCACGTTGAACCTGAGCCAAAGGCGGTTCAATCTTCTCGGTGAGAGTGGGAAGGACCTCAGTTCGGATGAGGTCCTCTTCAAGTTTGGCAGCTTCCTGTTTGAGCCTTTCATCAATTGGGAGATTTAGCTTACGCAGATTCTCCATTGTAATATATAGTTCGCTTAGTGTTGACATATTTAAAAGATAGTAGAGATTAGTTATAATGTTCCGTCACTTATTCCGTCACTTTATGTATATATAAATTAATCTATTAAAAAGTATGATAACCTTATTTGTTAGTTAGTTTGTTACTTTGTTCCGTCACTTAGAGCCGTGGATTATTTTTCCTTAGACTCCCTGCTTTACGCCACTAATCGTGCTTCGGCTGCTATTGGATCTGAATTCAATATAAATTTTACCCATGCGGTTTAGTATAAATTAATTTTTATGACTTACTTATTATTTATCAATTCCCAGTGCCCCCCCTTCTTGGAGCCTACATAATATACTAAGTCAGCGATAGCGGAGAGTTCACGTTCCACTGTTTTAGTAGCCACTCCAATTGTGGCAGCAATTTCAGCTCTGGTTGTACGAGGATTTTCGGAAATGAGTGCTATGATTTGTTGCTGTCGTTCCGTTAAGTTTTTAGCGACATTTTTAGCGACATTTTTAGCGACATTTTTAGCGACATTAGTTTCACGAGTCTGGAGATCAAAGGTAACTTTTACCGAATTAATAGTTGTATCTATGTGTATTGGACGTCCTGTTACTTCCTGCCAACGCTTAAGTTTTCGTAGACCATATCCAAGATTTTCAGAAATATGTGCTAATCTGAACAACTTTGCGATTACAGGGTTGCGGGGTTGTGATTCAAATGAGTTTTCCATAACTTCCAAAGGCATTGGCATACCACCTGGATTAAGGAATTCTATACGGTCGTCAAAAACATGGATACAGCTTCGACGAGGACTGAAATGGTCAGCATGAGCCATCTGATTTGCCATTGCCTCGCGCAATATGTCGTATTCAGAGAAATCCTCTACAGACTGTCCACGTTTGTTTATGCCAACCATGGGAGTGTTGACGAGTGTACGTAGACGACGAAGAATAACGCGGCTCGCTTCCCAAAGATTCTGCTGCTCAGGGATACGGTACACGTAATTGTTTGTCATTGCCTCCAAACCGGTGCCAGGTATTTCAACATAGTCAGCGCAGAAAGTGGGAACAAAATTGAATGTATATGGATTCTTACCAAGCATTATTAATCCCCCGTATGTCAGCTGACCCGAATGATCGGTAATACCGACACCCTTGCAGAATTCTTCATCACTGACACTGTCAAGATGTGGAACTAATCCCCAATGACGTACCTCGCCGCGAAAGTCTGTAAGGGCATCGCGGTTAAGCATGTCAATGTTAGTATCGGGAATGGATTTCTGCGACTGAATACCGAATGATTGGTCACGAACCATTGCCATTATTTCCTGCTGCGTGGCACGCTGGTCTCCGCTACCCATTCGGATAAAGGTGTTTTCAAGCGCATCGAAATATACAGGCTTGACCTCAGAGGACGGGATATAAAAAGCAAGTATGTTTTTCCCATTAATCTCATAGCGATGAGGAATAGCAAAGAGCGGAATGTTGAATTTTTTGGAGCGTAGAGTACCAAAAAAATCTTGTTCAAGTTTTTCAATATTGTCTACCCCTGGAACCTCAAACGTACGTCCTGACTGTTTCACTCCAAGTACAATCCAGCCTCCGGAGCAATTTGAGAAAGCACTAACAGTTTCCCAAATATTCTTCGGCAGATCTGATTTCGCGGCCTTAACCTCGAAATCATCCCATTCTACATCGCGTAGTCTTGCTATAAGTTCATCTTTTGTCATTCCAGATACAAAATTAGTAAAATTTACCCGGCAGTGCAATAATCGCTGGAGGGTAAGGCGAATTTAGCCATGGCTCTTACATTTAAGATTCCCTTTTCAATTCAAAAATAATAGTGGCTACTAAATGTGTTTGGAGAACTTAGGTCTGTAATATTCTTTGTAAAATGATCTGTTTAGACAGATATAGCGGATTGTTAACAGGGATTTTGCGATATTCGGATTAGAGGGATTAGGTCATTACACTCTAAAAAAGTGGTCAAATGGTCGATTTTTTGGAGTGAGAACTTGCAGATTCAATAAGTTCGGTTCACAACGGTGCCAAATGTTGGTAAAAAATATGCGATTTGGCACGCTTGTGGATTTTTAAGGTCCCTGCCGAGTAGGTAAGACATATTCGCAAATAACAGCCGATGATTTGTTTGCCTGACGCATAACCCTCCTATAATATGTACTTTAATTTTTGCAGGCTCAACTTAAGGTTAAAAGATTTAGTCGGTTATAGGATTATCTTTTTGTCTTATTTACACAGTTCACTAAACTTATAAACTTAACCGATTAACCTGCTAACCCTCAACTTGAGCTTGCGAAAGTTGAGGGTTAGCAGGTTGATCGGTTAAGGGGTGCTCATCCAATACGAACGTTGGTCCACAAGTGAACCATTACAATTCGATTTCATCCTGTAAGTCCTTGTGTTGAAGATAATAAATCGCCTTTTGTCTTTCTATCTCATTGCGCAGTTGCTCTTGTGTCGGCATATATAGCATATACTTCGAGGCAAAAATGTGGTCGTTATCGTGGAGCACCGAGTAGCGGGCGATGTCTTCATCCGTGTCATCGCAAAGCAATATTCCGATCGTTGGGTTATCTCCTTCCGTTCGCTTAATTTCATCGTACATTCTGACATACATATCCATTTGCCCGACATCCTGATGACGTATTTTTGATGTTTTGAGGTCAATCAATACGTAGCATTTAAGGAATATGTTGTAGAATACCAAGTCAATGTAGTAATCCTCTTTTTCAGTATGTATATGTTGCTGACGCGCCACGAATGCGAAGCCCTTGCCTAATTCAAGCAGGAATTTCTCGAGATTATCTATTATTGACTGTTCTAATTCCGATTCGCGAAATGAACTGTCAGCTTTAAACCCAAGAAACTCTCCTATGACCGGATTCTTGATAAATTCGGTTGGATCAGGGGATTGCAATGGTCCGGTAAGCTCCATCATTTCAGCATCGACTAAATCTTTATGTTGAGATGCAAGCCTACGAAAATAATATTGCGAACTTATATTGCGCTGAAGAGTCCTGACGCTCCAATTCTGTTCGGCAGCCTCTCGTTCATACCAGTGCCGTGCATCATCATTAAGTTCTTGAAGCAGTGTGCGATAATGGGTCCAGGATAAGAGAATATGAGATTGTGTACTCACTGAGTACACTTTTGATTCCGATGATAAAAATAGATCGGAGTAAGTCTTAAAGAAGGTGAGATAATGATATAAATCTCTGCGAGTAAAACCTTTACCGTATGATGCTGTTAGACGTTTGGACAACTCTTTAATTACCGACGCGCCATATTTGGCGCGATCCTTTCCATTAAGCTCTTCCTCTGCAATCATTTTCCCTAATTCCCAATTACGACGCACCAGTGTTTCATTGATGTAACGATACGCTGCGGAGCGTGCATTTTCAACAATACTTGACGCTCTCTGAAACAGATTGTCGAAGCCGTCTGCCGATGCGTTTACTTCAGGTATGTTTTCGTTCCTTTGAGATTTGGAACGCATTCGATCCGAATCTAATTTTTTAGAGTTTGATTTCATAGCCAAGTGATTTGAATACGTTAAGAATCTCTGTGCGGGTTTCTGCCTATGCACGAAGGAGCAATCCTTAGTGTATAGGCAGAAAGGAATACTTTGGTAAGTATGAAACGGACGACACCACTATTTTTATTGCTTTTATGGGAGGATATTGTAAGGGCGCATTATATATTTAACGGGAACTTTTATCGTTATAATAAAAATAAGATGTTTCTATGGGTATGATTTTTATTATTGCGGCGCTTCTTTTGTTGTTGCCCGATTGCTACATCCTCTTTGCTGTCATGAATAAGGCTTCATGGTGGTGGAAAGGATTGTTTCTGTTGCCGACGGCAGCCTATTTCTGTGTGTTGATAAGGATTTTCTTTGCTTCAGATATGCGTCAGGGAATGCTGAACATGTTGTTCTGGCTCACATTGTGTATCGTTTTTCCAATATTGATTTTCACTATAGTGTCTCTTATCGGGAAAGGGGTAGGGCTGGCATGGCACGCTGCGGGAACGGTATTTAATATCATTGGCATCGTGTCAGCGGGGATATGGCTCGGAATGTCAGTTTACGGAATAGCGGCAGGGTGGAAAAGAGTGACTGTAGAGAATGTTGAGATTATCTCTGACCGTCTTCCCGCTGCGTTTGACGGTTATAGAATTGTTCAGTTGTCAGATTTCCATATAGGGACGTATTCCCTTTCTCCCGGAACTGTGGAGAAAATCGTGGAAGAGGTGAACGCGCTTAATCCTGATCTTATCCTGTTCACGGGTGATCTTGTCAACGTATCTCCGAATGAGGTGGAAGAATTTGTCGGTATCCTCAAGCGGCTCAAGGCACGCGACGGAATTTATTCTGTGCTTGGAAATCATGATTATTGTCTCTACAGGGATTATAAACTTCCTGACACCCCGGAAAAGGAACTTGCAAAACTGACAGCCGTGGAGAAAGAAATCGGCTGGCGACTTCTCCGCAATGAGTCGGTAGAGATAGTGAAGGGTAATGACAGCATTGCCATTGTCGGAGTGGAGAATGCCGGCAGCCGTAGTTTTATTGACAGGTCAGACCTTCCGGCAGCTGTTAAGGGTCTGCCAAAGGATGAATACAAGATATTGCTTTCTCATGATCCTACCCACTGGCGCAGGGAGGTGTTGCCGAAATCAGATATTGACCTTATGCTTGCCGGGCATACACACGCCATGCAGTTCAAGCTTTTCGGCTGGTCGCCTTCTGAATGGACTTATCCTGAATGGGGAGGATTATACGAAGAAGGGAGACGTAAGCTTTATGTAAGCACAGGAATCGGCGAGAACATTGCCTTCCGTTTTGGCGCATGGCCTCAGATAGTATCAATTACCTTGAAGAGATAATAAAAAATTCAGCTCCACTTTCACTTGCGAAAGTGGAGCTGAATTTTTTTAAGGGGATAAAGGTCAAATGAAAACCTTAGAACATGCTTTTGACCTGATTATATACGTTTTCTGCACAGAAACCGAGTTTCTCGTCAAGCACTTTGTAGGGAGCGGAGAAACCGAAGCTTTCGAGCCCCCAGATTTTGCCGTGAGTGCCGACAAGACCAATCAGATTGTGAGGAAGTCCGGCAGTAAGACCGAATTTCTTTATTCCGGCAGGAAGCACGGCATGCTGATAGGATATGGGCTGAGCGCGGAATAATCCTTCAGAGGGGATTGACACCACTCTCACCTTCATTCCCTCTTTACGGAGGAGACGAGCGCCATCTACGAGTGTAGACACCTCTGAACCGTTTGCAACAAGAATAATATCGGGGTCTTCATCACTTTCAGCCACAGTGTAACCTCCTTTTTCAGTCAGTTCGTAATGAGTGCCTGCGGGAAGGTTGTTGACATTCTGTCGAGAAAGGATAAGGGCAGTCGGAGTGTAAATATTTTCCATTGCGATCTTCCATGCGATTGTGGTTTCCTCCACATCAGCAGGACGGATGACGAGCACTGAATTACGTCCGTGATGATTCTTGAGTTTCTCCATGAGACGAATCTGAGCTTCCTGTTCCACAGGTTCATGAGTAGGACCGTCTTCACCCACACGGAAAGCATCGTGAGTCCAGATAAACTTCACGGGGAGCTCCATGAGGGCAGCCATGCGGATTGCAGGTTTCATATAGTCGGAGAAAACAAAGAATGTGGCGCATGCAGTGATTACGCCTCCATGAAGAGCCATTCCTATGCAGACACAGGACATCGTCAGCTCAGCGACTCCAGCCTGAAGGAAAGCTCCGGAGAAATCGCCCTTCTTGAATACAGAAGATTGCTTGAGGAAAGCTCCGGTCTTGTCGGAATCACTGAGGTCGGCAGAAGAAACCACCATGTTAGGCACCTGCTTTGCAAGTTCGGCGAGCACATTTCCGGAAGCGGAACGTGTAGGCTGGTCAGGTTTCTGCTCAATCATGCTCCAGTCGATTTTCGGAGCTTTATTTTCAAACCAGTCAGCCACGTTAGCAGCCATATCCGGATTTTCCTCAGCCCATTTATTCTCTTCAGCGCGTCTCTGAGCCACTATTTCAGTGAGCTCCTTTGTGCGAGCTGCATAGAGTTCTTTAGTCTCATCAAAAATTTGGAAAGGATTTTCAGGATCGCCGCCAAGGTTGATGATGGTATTGCGGGTAGCCTCTTCACCAAGGGGAGCACCATGTGTCTTGCAAGAGCGTTCATAAGAAGAATTGTCAGCCTTACGGGCGCCTTTACCCATTATGCACTTACCGATGATGAGTGTAGGCTTCTCATTTTCAAGTTTTGCGGCATCAAGAGCTTCGCGGATTTCGTCAACATCATTTCCGTTGATTTCGATTACTCTCCATCCCCATGCACGATATTTCATGGCAGTGTCTTCGGAAGTCACCTCAGAAGTTTCTGTAGAGAGCTGAATATCGTTGGCATCGTAGAACATGATGAGGTTGTCAAGTCCGAGGTGACCGGCAATACGTCCGGCTCCCTGAGATATTTCTTCCTGTACACCACCGTCAGAAATATATGCATAGATAGTCTCCTTTCCGAAGCCGGGATTACCTGTGCGTGTATTAAGGAACTTGGCTGCGATTGCAGCACCGACGGCAAACGTATGACCTTGACCGAGAGGACCGGAGGTGTTTTCGATGCCGCGAGCGATATCGAATTCCGGATGACCGGTAGTAGGGCTTCCCCACTGACGAAGATTCATTAGTTCGTCAATAGAATATTTGCCGAAGAACGCGAGATTGGCGTAGAGCATGGGCGCCATGTGTCCCGGATCAAGGTAGAAACGGTCTCGGGCGTTCCAGGTTGGATCGGAAGGATCGAAAACCAGATATTCACTGAAAAGGACGTTAATAAAGTCAGCACCACCCATGGCACCACCCGGATGACCTGATTTCGCCCTTTCGACCATCGCGGCAGAGAGAATACGAATATTGTCGGCTGCGCGGTTCAGAATTTCCTTTTTCATTCTATGTGATAGTTGATTAGTGTCAAAAAAGAGGGATTATTACCCTGATTTCTGAAGGAGGAATTCCTTGTGGACAGGGAAATACACCGCAAAGGTAGGCAATTTGTCTTAAATTACGAAATTATAGGGGGATTTAATTTAGGCTTGAGGCATTAGGCATTAGGCATTAGGCGTTAGGCGCGAGGATTTAAATAATTATTTATAAAAATCATAAGCCTAAATCCTCGTGCCTCCAGACCACAGTCTTGAGCCTTGAGCCTCGCGCCTAAAGCCTACCGCCTATTCCACTATTCTTGGATTGATTTTTGTGGGTTTCTTTGGAGCGGGCTTTTCGTCATTGATTTTCAGATTGATTTTGGGAGCGTTCGGGTCGAGTCCGTATTTACGCATGAGAGCGTCAGGAGTCGGTTTTTGTCCGCGGAAACGGATGAAGAGAGTCATAGGATCCTCGCTTCCTCCTTTTTCAAGAATATTCTCACGCAGGGAGTCGGCTGTTTCCTTATCGAAGAGTCCGTTTTGCTCAAACAACTCAAATCCGTCGCAATCGAGCACTTCAGCCCACATATATGTGTAATAACCGGAAGCATAACCTTCCCCACCGAATATATGTTTGAAGTAGGGACTGTGGTAGCGATATTCCACCTCTGAGGGAGCGCCAAGTTCTTCTACGACTTTTTGCTCGAAAGCATCAATATCGATATCTTTTTCCGGATTCAAAAGACCATACTGCATATCGAGCCAGGCAGCCGTAATGCGCTCTGCCATGTGGAAGCCTGAGCCATGTGTGGATGAAGCTTCAAGTTTTGCTATCAATTCATCGGGAATTACTTCGCCTGTCTGATAGTGTTTGGCGTAAACCTTAAGCAATTCCGGTTCAAATGCCCAATGTTCATGTATCTGGGATGGAAGTTCTACAAAATCGCGGTCAACGGAAGTTCCTGACTGGGATTTATAGCGGGCACGTGAAAGCATGCCATGAAGTCCGTGTCCGAACTCATGGAACATCGTTTCCACTTCGTCAAGTGATAACTGCGAAGGCACATCAGCTGTAGGAGCTGTGAAGTTGCCGACGTTGAAGTTTATGGGGCGTACATCATTCCCCTCCTCGTCAATATAGGAAGCCTTGAACTTGCTTGCCCAGGCACCCTGACGCTTGGAAGCGCGAGGATGATAGTCGGTCATGAAAACTGCCACATGCTCACCATTTGCATCCCGCATATCATAGACCTTGACTTCCGGATTATATTTCGGTGCATCGGGAATCTCTGTAAATGTCACTCCATAGAGACGGTTTGCCATTGTGAATATACCGTTTCTTACGGAGTCAATCTGGAAATAAGGTCGAAGCTGGTTCTCATCAATATCATATTTCTCCTTGCGCACTTTATCAGAGTAGTAATAATAATCCCAGGGTGCGATCTTAAAACCTAAGCCATCCCGGTCGACCAATTGCTGCATTTCGGCAACTTCCTCTTTAACTTTCTGAACCGTAGGACCCCACATCTGTTCCATCAGTTTCTGAGCCTCCGCAGGCGAACCAGCCATCACACGTTCAGTCATGTAAGTGGCATAATTCGGATAGCCTAACAATTTGGCTTTGGCTGCCCGAGTTTTGAGGATTTCATTTATTACAGGGCGGTTGTCATATTGACCCGATGATGCGAGTGAGGAATAACCCTTATACATCTTTTCGCGTAAATCGCGGTTGTCTGCATTTTTGAGGAGTGCCAGACGGCTGGGAGCGTGCAGAGTGAAGACATACTTTCCCTCGTGTCCTCGTTTTTTTCCTGTCTCAAGGGCAGCTTTCTTTGTAGATTCCGGGATGCCTGCGAGATCTTTCTCATCGTCTACAATGAGTTCAAACTCATTTGTGGCAGCCAGAAGATTTTTATTAAATTTCAGATAGAGTTCGGAAAGGGTGTTATTCAGTTTCTTAAGGGTTTCCTTATCAGCAGCGCTGAGCAGCGCTCCGTTGCGGGCGAATCTCTTATAAGTAGACTCCACGAGTCTCTGTTGGTCAGGAGCAAGATTCAGGTTATCGAGATTGTCATAAATAATCTTTATTCGTTCGAACAATTTCGAATTCATTGAGATTTCATCCTGATAAGCTGAAATGAGGGGAGTGATTTTATCATTTATCTCCGAGAGCTCGGGAGTCATGTCTGTCTGTGTGATGGAATTGAAGACACGGCTTACGCGTTCGAGAAGGGTGCCCATTTTGTCCATTGCGAGAATGGTGTTTTCAAATGTGGGGGCTTCAGGATTGTTCACAATCAACTCAAGGTCGTGGCGAGCCTGCTTCAGACCCTCATTGTAAGCCTCCATATAGTGGGCAGGAGTGATTTTGTCAAAGGGAGGAATTTCGTAGGGTGTGTTGTAAGGCGCATAAAAAGGATTTGTTCCGGTTCCTGCGGGTGCTCCTTGGATAGTCGGCATACTTGCTAAGAGAAGAAATGCCGCGCCAACAATTTTTTTCAAATTCATGGTTTACAAGATTTTTAGGTTTGACTGTATTATGGAAAACTAAAGGCTTAAAGCCCTAATCTCTCGAGGAATTAGTTTCCTCAGAAGAGGAATCCAAAATTAACTAAAAAATTAGAAATTACAAAAAGGCTCGCAATAATCTTATGCAATCTCCAAAAAAATGATGAGATTCTGTGTTAGCTTGCAGTAAGTCATGGCTTACTGCAAGCTAACACAGGTCGTCTCAGGGGAGACGTATTATAATAATTATTAGATTTACTTGATTTCTTTTGCTTTGAGGAGGACGATGTACTCTGAGGGGACTGAGCTGTTGAGGCGCATCACTGAATCATTCTCTACGTCTATCACGGAGATGTGGGGGATTATTTTGCGCAGGGCATCTTCGGTTGCCATGTTGTCGCATGCAAGTTCGGTCATTGCTCCGTCGCTGAATGTTATGGAGTCTCCATGAAGTGTAAATGCTCCTGACATAGCGTTACAGTTTGTCATTATATAATATGTACTGTCAAGATTAAAAGTCAGATACTGTCGACTTCCCGGTACTTCTTCCGAGGGGCGAACATTTACCGAATCATTGAAGACGATATTTTCCAGATACCATTGTCCGGAAATATCTTTTATACTGACATTGACTTCATTCTCCCGGTCATTATTAGTTTCTTCTTTTGTAGAAGAATTTGTAGAAGAACAGGATACGGATAGCAACAATACCGCTCCCATGTAAAACAGATTCCTTTTCATAGAAAATATTTTTTGATTACAAAGAATTGATGATATCCACAAAATCTTTGGGGAGATGGATGTTTGGTTCTGAGATAGCCGTTGAAAATAAAGGAGCTATTTCTTCGTAAGAGAATCCTGCAATTCCGCATCCTATTTTGGTTACATAAAATGTTAGATCCGGTCTACCCTTTGCAAATTCGATAAATTCGTCAACATAGGGTTTGATAGTCTCGACACCTCCTTGCATTGTTGGAATTGCATACGAATTTCCTTGAAGCCCTATACCTTGACCAAGAATAGCGCCAAATCTATTTAAGGCTATCCGTGCCGCTCCTCCGGCATGGCGTCCCTGAAGGTTACTTCCAAAGACAAAAATATCATTTTGTCCCAGAGTAACAATACGGTCAGGAGTATATCTGGAATTAAGCGGTATGCTTCCTACTCCGATTGTCTGAGGCTCTCTTTGCTTGAACATATTTAAAATTGACATATATTATTTAGATTGGAGTTATAGCTATTATAGATAGAAAAAAGTTAAGGTAGCTGATATCAGCTACCTTAGCTATCTTATTAACATAGCTTTTACTTCTTGAAGAGGCGTAGGAATTCGCCTATCCAGAGCACGAGTGAAGTCGAGCCTATGATTATTAGCCAGTCAATGATATTGAGAGGAGTGACGTTGAAGAATTCACCACCTATGGAGACAATGAAGATCTGACCGACGATGATGAGGAATGCAATCATCACGAATCCGCTTGCTCCCTTGAAATGGAATGCTGAGCGACCTGTCTCGAAGGCGCGTGCATTAAACATATTCCAGAACTGTAGGAAAACGAAGATAGTAAAGAACATCGAAAGCTCATAGGGAGTCAGGGCAGGTTGCCCTTCCTTTACTGTCTGTTCGGCAAACGTGAAGAGCTGAGTCATGGATTCCACGCTGTAATGCTCGAAGATGTAGAGAATGCCCAGGAGGAGAAGGAAGAATATACCACCTACTCCAATTATTGCCTGCCACATCGGACGGTTGATGATGAATGCCTCACGACTGCGGGGCTTATCTTTCATAACGCTTTCAGAAGGTGGAAGCGAAGCGAGAGCCATAGCTGCGAAGGTGTCCATAATCAGATTGACCCAGAGCATCTGAGTGACGGTGAGCGGAGATTCCGTGCCCATGAAGGCACCTGCAAGGACAATGAAACAAGCAGCGACATTCACGGTCATCTGGAACAGGATGAATCGCTGGATATTCTGGAATAGTGAGCGTCCCCACATTACGGCTCTACCGATAGAAGAGAAAGAGTTATCGACGATTGTAATGTCGGAAGCCTCTTTAGCTACAGACGTGCCGTCGCCCATTGACAGACCCACATGAGCCGCCTTGAGAGCGGGAGCATCGTTAGTGCCATCGCCTGTCACAGCCACTACCTCATTGTTAGCCTGGAGAGATTCCACAAGACGTTTCTTATCCATAGGACGCGCACGGGCAATAATCTTTATGTCGCCGACACGCTTGCGGAGTTCATCATCGGAAAGGGCAGCAAACTCAGTGCCTGTGATGATATTTTCATCTCCATCGAACGAGTCGTTCCAAAGACCAACCTGACGTCCGATTTCTTTAGCAGTTCCGGGAGTATCGCCTGTCACGATCTTCACCTTGATACCGGCATCCATAACTTCCTTAACAGCTGCGGGAACATCTGCGCGGACAGGATCGGAAATTGCCACTATTCCAAGGAAAGTAAGCTTCTCAGCCGCTACTTTATTATCTTTTATGGTAGCGTCGCCATCTTCAATCACCTGATAAGCGAAACCGAGGGTGCGCATTGCCATGTTCTGATATTCGAGTAGCTGAGCGTCAATCTCCTGCTTGGTGACTCCGGCGGTATCTTTACACATGCCGAAGACAATTTCAGGAGCGCCCTTGACATAAAGGATTTTCTTGCCGGTGGCTGACTTGACAACTGTAGCCATATACTTGCGTTCGGTAGTGAAGGGGAGTTCCTCAACTCTCTGCACACCTTCACGAAGCTTGGCATAGTCAACACCGCGCTCCTTAAGCCAAAGAATCAGGGCACCCTCAGTCGGGTTACCGAGTACCTGGGGCTTCTCGCCCGAAAGATCGAGCTGTGCGGTAGAGTTGACAGCGATACCTTCATAAAGCACTTCATCCGAAGGATTTCCGAAGAAATTGGTCTTATATATCTGCATCTGATTCTGGGTGAGTGTTCCGGTCTTATCGGTGCAGATTACGGTTGTGGCACCCATTGTCTCGCATGCATGCATCTTGCGGACAAGATTATTGGTCTTGAGCATACGACGCATGGAATAAGCCAGCGACAGGGTAACAGCCATAGGCAGACCTTCCGGGACAGCCACTACTACGAGCGTAACGGCAATCATGAGAGTCTGGAGGAGATATGCCACAAATTCAACCAATTCAAAAGGAGAATTGATAAAATACATTATAATTCTGCCTACTACAATCAGAGCTGCAAAGGCGTAGGAAATCTTGGTGATAAGATCACCAAGCCCATCAAGCTGTTCGTTGAGAGGAGTCTTAACGCTATCATCAATCTGGGCGGCTTCAAAAACCTTGCCGTTTTCAGTCTTATCGCCCACGGCAAACACTTTCATGACGCCATGACCTTCCATCACTTTTGTGCCACGCATAGCATGATTGGAAGGGAATGTGTCTTCCTTATTGAATTGAGCCGGGTCGGTGGTCTTATGGCAGATAGGCTCACCGGTCAGTGTAGATTCATCGATATTCAGAGAGACAGCCTCAAGCAATTCTCCATCCGCCGGCACTTCCTCACCGGTATTTAGGATTACGATATCGCCTACCACCACATCCTTTCTCGGAATCTGGGTGACGTTGCCGTTACGGATCACCTGCACCGGCTCATCATCGTTGACTTGATTCAGCAGGGCAAATTCTTTATCAGCCTTCAGCTCGAAGATGAATGCAAGCCCTGTCGCAAGGAGAATGGCAATAAAAATGCCGATAGGCTCAAAAAACACTCCGGCTCCTTTATCAAGACCCCAGAACTCGTAGCATGAGATGCCGATTGAAAGCGCACCTGCAATAAGGAGGATAATGATCAGGGGGTCGCCGAATTTTTCAAGAAACCTTTTCCATAGAGGTTCTTTTTCGGGAGGAGTGAGTATGTTCACTCCGTTTTTTTGACGGCTTTCCAGCACTTGGGCATCGGAAAGACCGGTGAAATGATTTTTATCTGACATATATTGATGATGTTTGGGTTTTCAAAGGGTGCCGGATTATATGCTTTAAAGCACACCGTCGGGCTGCAAAATTACTAAACTCTACACATTTATGCAATAGAGACGAGGAGAGAGGGTGGAGTTGAGTCAGGTGTCAGCTGATAAGGAGATGTAAGTCAGATTCTGTTTTTCAATTATTGTTTTGGCGTCGAATTTTGTATGGCAAAATTATGAAATAAAAAAAGAAAAACATTTCCTGTCAAAACGTTTTTCTTTAAAGAAGGGTAGGCAGAGGAGAAAATTTTGCAACGTTGCATTTTAGGCATTAGGCTGTAGGCAAAAGGCTCGAGGAACGGGGCACAGCCCCGAACGGAAACTGCTTTGCGACTCGTGTTTTGTCGCTCCGGGGGAAGTTGGGGACAACTTCCCTCCCCAGAGGGCTTTGCGCTTCGCGCTTCAGCCTCGTGCCTTTAGCCTAAAGCCTAAAGCCTATAACCCTTTAATTCTTCTGTAGATATCCGATTCGAGCAAAGGGATACTTTCTTTCTTTGTGCCAACAAAAACCATCGAGGGGTCAATGTGAATGAATAAATGCTTATCAGATTCTGTAATCGTATAATCCTTTGGGTTATATAATCCTTTGAGTTGCTTCATTGAAGCGCGTAAGCGGGAGATGAGCGGACCGCGTGTGGTGCGTTGTGAAATATCCGCCGGCTCACGTTCCGCGCCCAGGAAATTCTTATAAATTTCAGCATAACGCTTCTGAATTTTTTCCATTCTCTTTTTATAACGCTCATGCTCAATTTTACTATCATTCCTTCCGGGCTGTTTAAAGTTCAAGCCTTCATTGCCTTGACAAAGGAGCAGAATATATAGCGCCCTTTCGCTGAGTCCGACATTGGAAAGTTCTGCATCAATTTCAGGAAAGAGAATCTCATCACGGTAGGGGTCAATCAGAATAGTGCTTCTGATATTTTTGCGTATGAGGAAGATGTCGAGAAGCTGCTTATAAAATCCGAAGAAATGAAACTGATTATCCCGCTCTTCGGAAGTGTTCACCACAAAAATATCGCTGCTCAACATATTGCAGAAATCATCCGCATATTTCTGGACAGTATGAAGGATGTCATCAGCCACCTCTATCTTCAGATAATTGGCATATTCCACATCCCCGACAAAGCTGTTGCCGATTTTGATAAGCAGGGAGGGGTAGGTATTTCTAAGCTGATCCATTCCCCCTCTGTTGCAAAGGATATCGTTGCAGAAGCTGGCAGTGGTCATCTTCATAAGATTCTCATAGGTATGATCAACACTTTCATCGCTCATGTCAGGGGCGAGGAAAGAGAGCATACGTTTGAAGAGATCTTCATCAGTGTGGTGATAATGATCAATCACCTGAGGAAGATAAACGAAATGGAATCCTGCAAGCTGGAGTTCTTTAAAGATAGCCCTATAGTTAGCGCGTATAGCCTTATTGGTGTGTTGATCAAAATCAGATTCGACATATACCACTGTTGCAACGTCAATATTGAAATTTGCGCGAGGGATGGAATAGACCTCCACCGACTGTTCCCTATTGACATCGAGCATAAGATTCAGAGCGCTCATGATGAGGGCTTCCGAATGGGCACAGAACCCATCGGAAACCGTCATTGCCTTGCAATCATCGAGGAATCCCTTAATGAGAGATTCTTCATCTGAAGAGCATATTATATTTACAGCGTCGGCGAAAGGGAGCGACTTAGCTTCGATATGAATCTGGCGGTCAATAGCATATCGGTTGCAGATTTTCTCCCAGAAATTCATTTCTCCGGTGTCGACAATACGGTCAGCCTTTATAAGATCGGCAAATATGCGGGCGATTGCTTTCTTTTGATTTTTAGTTGGCACGGAAGTGTAAGATTAGAAGTTATAGCAGTAATCAATTGAAGAATTAAAAAATGTAGAGAGCCGGAAAAAAGATTAATTGCTGACTAACTGGACGACGATGAGACGCCCCCCGTCTTCAGAGGAAAGGAGTATTTTCCGACCTTCGGTCAGCTCTACATATTCTCCCGGTTTTATCTGACGTTTCTGACTGTCAGTCACGTCCCACATATCAGGCAGCCTGCGGTTTATAAGAATCCATTTCCCTTTATGGAAGTGAAAATCCCCGACAGGTTTTTTATCTTCCGGTTTCGTGCGTTCGTTTGGAGTGATAAAGCGGTTGACATGCCACATATAAAGGGATTGCTTATCATAGACCATGAGACGGTATTTGTCAGGAAGATAACGACCGTGGGCAGGAGAGTAGTATAGATTTAAAACCGGGAGCTGACCATGATATTCAGTTCCGCAGAAAGGACATTTCGGTTTCTTCTTATTATCGAAAACGAACCATCCAGCCTCGCAGTCAGGATTCTGGCAAGGCTGCACGAGATCTGTTGTTTTGACCAGCGCAAGTTCCCATTCATCAGCGGTAGGGCGTTTGGAAGGGTCATGGAGCCCGTCGATGAAAGCTCTGTCGAAAAGTTCCTTCAGATACGGACCGCAGAGAGTATAGGGGCGTTTATCGACATCTCCCTGAGGAAGTTCCGAGGGAGCCATATTGGCTGTTTTCGGGCGATTGCTTTTGTCAGTCGGGTGTTCCACAAAAAGAGCTTTCGCACCCATTGAGAGTTCTTCATCCTTAGTAGGGTCAAGGTCGTTGACCTTTCCTCCGCGAAGAGGATGCCTATTGAGCAGATACATATAAATCAAGACCGCAAGGGCATGACGGTCAGTGAGAATGCTCGGAAGCTTCTTATTCGGATCATCCGCTTTGAGAGAACGTGTCTGGAGCACTTCAGGAGCAATGAAATCAGGAGTGCCCACCACATCAGGGGGAAATTTCCCGGGCACTACAAGACCATCGCAATCAATAATGGAAGCTCTGCCGCTTTCAGGATCAACCAAGACATTCTTATAAGAAAGGTCGGAATGAGCGAGCCCGGCAGCATGAAGACGCCTTACGGCACGAGCTATCTGCAGACAGACATGGACCGTCGAGAGCCACGTCCCTTTCTGCTTTGGAGTAAGAAATTTATTTCGAAGTTTGGCAGAGGCGAACCATTTTCCTTCTTTCTCCTTACCCTTGAAGTTCCCGTCGCTGAAGAAGAATTGCTTCTGATAGGCGGGGCAGACGATTCCCAGTTTTCCGTCCCATTCAACAAGTTTAGTGGGCCAGCAGAAAAGGTTATCCCAATAATCTCCTCCCTCCTGTTTGAAAATACGTTCGCGATAAGTGCCGACAATGTTTTGAAGCCTGTCTTTGGCATTTGCATCCTGAGGCTTCCTGAAAAAACCTACGACGTAGCTTTTGTCGGGGCTGAAGTAGACATCCTTCATGGCTCCGCTGCCAATCACTTCATCTACAAATTCAACGGGAGAGCCGTCGGTTGCCGTTAGTTTTATAGTCTTAGCCATTTTTTTATTAATTAAAGTTTCGCAAGCTCAACTTAAGTCAACTTGAGCTTGCGAAAGTTGAATTATTGAGGAGGAGAGAGGCGCAGGTTTAATGAAGCACTACAAGAGTGCGGTCGTCATGATTGCCGGGGCTCCAGAATTTGAGCCAATTGAGCAGCTGATCCTGAGCTTCTTCATTATCATCGGAAAGGTCTACACCCGGAATCTCATCTTCCGGGAAACCGTTTTTAAGAAGGGAATTAAACTCTTCCCATTTCGTGAAATCATTGAGATTCCTGTCGGTCTCAAACATCGGGTCAGACACCCCGTCCGACATCAGGAAGAGCGAGGTGAATTCCGGCATAATTGTCATCCTCATTCTTTTTGAGACAATGTCCTTATCGGAAAAAATCTCCGGCATTGTGAGGAACCGTGTCTGACCGGAAAATTCACCCTCATCCGGTTTACCAAGGAGCTTGATGTCGCCGCTATTCTCGTCATATACAGCCATAGCACCGTCGCCAACCCAGAAAGAGGCTATAAACCATCCGAAAGAGAACCTCCGGCAGATAACGAACATCAGAGTGGTGGCATAGTCGCGGGGTTTAGCGTCGGGAGTATCAGCGGCTTCCTGAATAATTGCTTTGTGAGCCTTATGCGCTCCTTTAAGAACAATATCGTAGACATATCTTACGACCTCATTTCTCAAAGGTATGTTCTCTTTGTCGGCATGATAGGCAGCTATTGCTTTGTTGAAATCCTCGTTACCGGAGAGAAGTTCCCGACAATGTTCCACCACCGTATTGCAGGCAATCTCAGACCCTCTCCAAGAACGAGACGCCGAGCCGGCACCATCAGCTACGGCTAAAATATACCATTCGGAATCAGGACAATATTCCACTGCAAAATGATCATCGCGACCGCGAGCTTCATGAGCATGGCTGCGTCCCTGGATGCTTGCTGCCACAATATCCTTTCGTGGATTCCCATTTTCATCAGCCGGCACCTTTACATATTCCGTGGTCCAGTCAGGTTTGATTCCCTTCCGGTTAAGCTCGCTGCGCATATCCTTCCATATTGAGCGGGGATCAGGATTGAAAGCTACCGGAAAAGAAAACACAGAGCGAGGTTCGCCCTCTACGGTGTTGAAAGAGAGTGTGAGGTTAAAATCTCCGTGAATGGCAGGAACTCCCGAAAGGGTATATTTCCCGGGTTCTGTTTCCTTAAACTCCAGTCCTAATTCAGAGATGCCCTCGAGACGCACATCAGAAATTTTTTCGGCAGGGAGAGAAAACTCTGCAAAATAGGTTTTTCTCACTGTGCCGTTCGGGAAACGGAGTCCGAGATTGCGTATTTCATTTTCAATTATAATTCTTTGATTCATGCGTTGTTCTGTAAAATTATTCCATAGAGATTCCAAAGCCCATGACATGAATTGTTCTTTCTGAGAAGCAGGAATACCCAATCGGGAGATTAATCGTTCTAATGAGCGGGCTGCCTCATTAAGACGGGCAGTCGCTCCATTGTGTCTTGTTAAAAAGCGTTGATGTCTGTTCATGATTTATTCTTTTTGAGGCTTCAATTTAGGCTCAAGGCTCAAGGCTCGAGGGGTTGGGGTTTAGGGTTAGGGGATTAGCCTAAGCCGCGGGATATATCAATTCCACCGGGACCAATTTCTCCGAGCGTACCCTCCATTCCGCACCAAGGGCAGGCATGGTCGCCATTTTCTCCGACACAGAATATTTTTCCGCAGTCGCACACTACGACACCAAGCTGATTACCGCAGCATGGGCAGGTGGGGACACCGGTCAGATTCATTGTGTTGACTCGGGCTTCCTCTCCCGAGGATAACTGAGCATACTTGGCTCCGTTGATGGGATAGGCTCCGACGAGACGATAGCCTAACTCGTTATATCTGGAGGGAAGTTCAACACCAAAGAAATTTGTCTTGCGTGCGTACTTCACAAGATAGTCGCCATGAGTGGTCTGACAGCGGGCATGAAGCACCACGAAATTCTCATCCGGATTTGAATGCCTGGCTGAATCCACTTTCTCGAGATTGATTCCCTCAGTAGAGGGGAGGCGAAGATCGTCTGTGCCATAATCGGTGACACTCATGCTCGAAGCCTTTATTGAATCTGAAATCCATTTGAAGAATTGTTTGAATGATTCAGGAGAAGTGTCTTTCAGCATAAGTACGTTCTCTGTCAGCTGTGCAAGCATGAGAGTGTTCACGTTATCACCCAGAGATATTGCCACAAGATTGCAGTGCCCGCGATACTTTTTATTCCATTTGCTGAAGGCGGAAGAATAATTGTCTGTCGGATTTCCGTCGGTGAAAAGGAATACTATTGGTTTCCAGTCTCCTTTCTTTTCGAGGGTAGTTTTCACAACGGATGTGTCAATCTCCTTCATGAGCGCTTCGAGTCCGGCGCCAAGAGATGTGCCTCCTCCTATCGGAAACACGGGAGGGTAAAATTTATAGAGCTCTGTCAGAGGAGAAAGGGTCACTGTTTTGCCGGCAAATGCAATTATCCCTACAAAAACAGTTTCAAGGGCGTATGGATCAGTGCGAAGATTCTGTATTATGGTCCTCATCCCCTCCTGCACTTGTTCAATAGGGGTACCGACCATTGATTCTGACACATCGATAAGAAAGTAAATGGGAAGACGACGCATGATGTTAAGGCATTTTAAGTTGTGAAGTGGTGGGTTTTATGATATTCTTTTAACAATATTCTAAGGATTGAGATACACCTTGCCGGGACCTCTGACTGAGAGCATCCTCAGCCCCTCGCCTCCGAAAAGATTACGGGCAGAGAACTGGGGAGAGATTCTATTTTCAGGAATACCTTCAAGAGCGAGGAAATGCTGCTCATCAATCGTAATAGCCTGACCGGGAGAAAGATCAACAATAATTGGGTCACCGTGGGTGGAGAGGAAAATAGTGGCATCCCCGCTGACTCTCTGAAGCAGCCCTCCTATTCCTCCCAGAAAGCCTGAAAGGGAGAGTTTGGCAGAAAGGTCAACCTTTTTGTTGGACGCGACGTATGCACCACGATTGCAGATGATTTCTGAACCTGAGAGCTTGAAATGTATCATTCCTCCACGCGAGCCAATGACGAGGCGGCGAGGCTGAGGAGTGTTGTTGCGATAATGCACAATCATCAGAGACTCTCCGGATATTGTTGAGCCAAGGAGTTTGCCTAATGAATTACCGTTAAATTCGCTATTCATGTCAAGACCCTCCTCAATATAAATAAGGGCGCCTTTTTCAGCGTAAAACTCTTCGCCGGGGAAAAGTTCTACCTCAAGATGTTTTATAAATGCACCTTTAAGCTTGCAGTTCACGGAATATGATATTTAAAAAGATTCCAAAAATGTTCTGAATTATGTAAGGATATTGACCTCCGGGGGTGGGGGAGGAAGCTCAATGTCATCGGTAGCACCCATTGATTTATTTCCCACTCCTATTGAATCAGACACCCATTTGAAGAATTTCTTGAATGAAGTGCTGTCAAGAGTATCCAGAGAATAGACGTTGTCTGTAAGGCGTTTCAGAGGTTCGGTCTGAGCTTTCATACCTGCGGCACAAGCCACGATTGAAGCAAATGCCCTTTTCTTGACTTCCGGCAACATCTGATTGTAGAGCTGATTGTCAGAAGGTTTTCCGTCAGTCATTAAGAAGAGTAGCGGTCGCCAGTCGCCTTTTTGTTCAGTAGTGCCTTTTTTTACTTCATTATCAACTTTCTGACAGAGCATTTCCAAAGCTTTTCCGGTAAAAGTCGCGCCACTGTCCGGAATGGTAATCTCCGGGAGCTGAAGCTCATCAAGCGGAGTAAGGGGGAGGATCTGCTTCACTCCACTGTCGAACGTTATGATACTCAGGCAGACAGACTCAAGAGCGAAAGGATCCTGGCGCAGACTTGAGACCAGAGCTTCGAGCCCGACTTTGACCGATTCTATCGGTTCGCCGCGCATGGAGCCGGAAGTGTCAATAAGAAGATATACTGGAAGACGTCGCATTTATAGAAATTGAAAATTGAATTTTTAATTATGTCGGGGAAACCGGAAAAATCAGATATTTTTCCGATTTCCCCGACGGTGTTCTCAGATTCGTCAGATTACGATATTGACTTCCGGGGGTGGAGGAGGAAGTTCTCCAAGGGAAGTAAGTTCGCCGCCGCCTTCTTCAACACGCATACTGTTGGCGCTGACCGATGCAGACACCCATTTGAAAAATTTCTGGATTGTCGCGGTGTCGGTAGTGTCGAGCGACACAACGTTCTCCGTAATTTTTTTCAGAACATCTGTGTTGGCTCTTGTCCCTGCGGCACAAGCTACGACCGTTCCCCATTTTCTCTGTTTGAAGTCAGCGAGGCCTTTGTTGAGATCATCGGTCGGTTCGCCGTCAGTCATGATGAAAACAAGAGGTTTCCAATCGCCTTTTTTCTCTTCGGAAGTTTTCACTACCTCTTTGTCGGCACATTTTGCTACAAGAGAGAGTGCTTCTCCAAGAGCTGTGCAGCCGGAGGCGTTAAGCTGCGGAGGTTGAAAATTGGCAATCTCTGTCAGAGGCACCACCTGCTTCGCATCGCTGTCGAAAGTGATGACACTGAGGAAGGCAGTCTCAAGAGCGTATGGGTCTTGTTTGAGCGCTCCGGTGAGCACCTGAAGACCGTTTTTGACAGCTTCAATGGGCTCGCCATACATTGACCCGGAGCAGTCAAGAAGAATGTAAACGGGAAGTTTTCTCATAATTTTATTTTTATTATTTTTGGAAGAATGTTTTATTTAGCGTAGTTATTAGCTATGCGGTTGATAGTCTCGCAGATGTTTGAGTCAGGATAAGCGTCGCCGATAGCAGAGAATTTCCATTCCCCGTTCCTGCGGTAAAGTTTACCCATAATCAAGGCAGTAGCGCCACGATATTTAGGCTCGGCAGCAACATCATAAGAAGCAAAGACCTCTTTCACGCGAGAGGGAGTTCCTTCATACATTCTTATGGAAGCGTATGGAATCTGAGAGAAATCTTCCTTGCCACAGTTGTTCAGGAAGAAGAATATCTGATTTACGTTAGGATTCACACGGTTGAGGTCGACTGTGATGATTTCATTGTCAAGACCGTCGTCTCCGTTTTCGTCACCTTTCAGATCGTCGCCGCTATGATGAAGCGCACCGTCTAATGAATCGACTTTGCCGGGAGGCATACCGTAGCGACCGAGGAAGTCAGTGCGGTAGAGTGGAGAATAGATATGGTCGCAGATATTGCCGTTGGCATCAATCATCAGACAGCTGAGGTCAAGGTCAACATCCTGTGTTGATTTTCCGAACCCGAGGATACCTTTGCTTTTGACGATAGCGCCCCAGTTGCAGCCTACACAAAATTCTGTGAGTTTGGAGCCATTACCTTTCTCAAGATTTATTCTTTGTCCTTTTTCGAGTCTAATTGCCATGATTGTTAATTTTTTTGATTGTTTTTTAGGAGATCTGTGAGAACTGTGAGATCTGGAAGTTGGATGATTAATTGTATTTATTGAGATATTGGGCAAGACCAGCCTTCTGACCTGTTCCGATAGCCTCAAATTTCCATTGTCCGTTGCGCTTGTAGAGCCTGCCGAATTCAACAGCTGTTTCCACTGAGAAATCCTCATCAAGATCATAGCGCAGAATTTCCTCTTTTGTATTTGTGTCATAGATACGTATGAAGGCATTGCGGACCTGTCCGAAATTCTGGCGGCGTTCGTCAGCCTGATGTATCGTTACGACAAAAGTTATTTCAGTAGCACGCGGGTCAATATGAGAAAGATCAATCTTGATGCTTTCATCATCGCCTTCACCTTCACCGGTGAGGTTGTCGCCTGTATGTTCCACTGCTCCGTCAGGAGATTTGAGATTATTGTAGAAAACAAAGAATTCGTCAGCAAGAATCTTACCGTTTTCGCCGAGGATGAACGCAGAAGCGTCAAGGTCGAAATCAGTGCCGGTGCTTGACTGGTTCACATCCCAACCCAGACCGATTGTAAACTTCGGAAGCTCAACAGCTACGCGTTGTCCTTTTTCAAGATTTATAGCCATATTTAATTGTAGATTATAGGTTAGACATTAATTTGAATTATGATTGGGTTTCCCCTTATTCTCCTGCAAAGTTAATGGAAGAGGGTGATGGATTTAGTCTCCCCACAACATTTCTGAGAAAATACAGAAAGGGAAATCATAAAAACTGCAACGTTGTTTTTGGGGGTTACATAAACTTGGATGCATATTTGCGCACAATAGGTTCGAGTCCGTCAGCGTATGGTATGCCGACAGCCTCAAACTTCCAAGCATTTCCGCGTCGGTATAGCCTTCCGAATTCCACACCCTTTTCAGTAGAGAAATCTTCGTCAAGGTCATAACGGCAAATCTCCTCACCGGTCTGTGCGTTCCGGATAAGGATATAGGCATCACGCACCTGCCCGAAATTATATCTTTCACTTGGAGCTCCCTTTCCCCAATATATACTTGCTGTGAAGATAATTTCCTTAATAAGAGGATTTGTTTTGGAAAGATCTACATCTATAGTTTCTTCTCCAACTCCTGAATTATCATCATCGTCACCCAGATCATCAATTGAACCGAGCACACTTCCGTCTGCAGAAACAGGTCTTTTCCCTTCCGGTGTACCAATAGTGTTTGGAGAACCATAGAATACGAAATCAATTTCCTCACCGATCTGACCGTTTTCACGCAAAAGGAAAGTAGAAGCATCAAGGTCGTAGGGAGGTTTGGCATTGGGATTCACTTTCCATCCCATTTCCACGGTAAGCTTTGAAAGACCAATTTCAACTCTTTGTCCTTTAACAAGATTTATAGGCATAACAGAATTTTTAGATTTAAGATTATATAAGTAAGAAATAAGGAATATAGATGTTAGATTTAGAGATTGGTAAGCCGCTCATAAAACACACTATCTACATATTATATATACTCTCAGTGAAGAGTAAGTAAATACAAATTTAAGAATAAAAACCGGATGATTAATAAAACCTGCTGTAAAACATATATAACTCAATACCCGTAAGCTCCGGTTTTTTAGGGTTTGGATTTGCCGACGGGAGGCTCGGTGAGGGTGATGCGGATTACGTTCGTTCTGTCGAGGCTGCGGGCGATGGCTTCGTCAAAGTGAGTCATGTGTTTCGGGAGAAAACGCTGACAGAGCAGACGGAGGGCTTCGATCTTTTCCTTTGGGTCGGTTACTTGTTCGGCTTTCCCGAGGGCGACGGCAGAGTCGAAATATTCAGTGAAGTTTTGCTTCTCTTCTTCATATTTGGGAGTGCAGCGGCTTACGGCTGATAGGGCGACGGTTGGGGAGTGCTTCAGACAATCTATTTTCTCTCCTTCAAAGGCACAATGGAAATAGAATGTAGTGTTGTCCTTCCTGACGAGCGAGAGGGGAAGTGCGTAGGGTGTGCCGTCAGGACGAATCATCCCTACCGTTACGAAGGGAGCTTTGTCAAATACTTCTAATGCCCAGGCTGCGTCTTTCCGGCGGGAAGCTTTTCTCATTGGTTTCATATTTATAAATTGAAAATTGAAAGTTGAAAATTGTGATAGTTTTTTTGCTCTTTAGGCTTTAGGCTTAAGGCTTTAGGCTTAAGGTAAATTTTATAAATCTGATAAATTTTATAAGCAGGAAAATTGAATTAATGGAATTATCGGGTGGCGCGGAATGCACGGGATTTGAATATAAAAATCGGGAGCGTTGCGCCAACTACCATAGCCATTATTATGGAGACGCAGATAAACCCGTTTTGAGAGAATTGATAGAAGTAATAGTCGAAACGGTCTTGTGTGTTTCCAAGAATACACATCATTGCTCCTCCAAACGATTTATAGGCATATATTCCGGGAATCATCGGAAGAAGGGAGGGGAAGAGGTAAGCTTCTGCCGGAGTGCGGGCAAGGGGCGCGACGAAAACGGCAAGTGTGCCTATCACGAGAGCTGCGATTCCGGTTGCCACAATTATATTCATTGAGCCGGCGAGAGGCTGCATCAGGATAAACCGGATTGAATGTCCGATGGCTGCTATGAGTCCGCACCAAAGGTAAGCCCTGCGGGGAATTCTGCTTATGGCTCCAAATCCTATGGCAGCTATTGCAGCGAAGATGGCATCTTTAAGAATATCAAGTATAATCATTTTGAAGGGCTTAAATAATTAGTCAGAAAAGGGAGACATTCATCAGTTTCATTGCCAGACAGAGTCCGATTGAGAGACATCCCGTAAGGACTATCGCATCCATCAGACGGCAATATGAACATATATAATGCTTATAGAGGAGGTCGTTGAAGGAATTGAGGAAAGGAATTCCCGGCACAAGATACAGAACACTGGTGCCGACGGCAATCGCGGGGGTCGAGCTGACGGGGAACACATAATCAGTAGCTCCGATAACGGCAGAAACGAAAGCACAAATAAAGAAGACGACACGGGCATCCACATGGCGGGAAAGCAAAACTTGCTTGAGATTAAATCCGGCGGCTGTGGCAACGAATACAATAATCATGGCAATCAGGTCGCCTCCGAAAATTCCACAGAAACATGCATTCGCCAGAGAGGCAAGCAAGAGCGTAAACCAGGGATTCTCATAATCTGAATTTATGATTTTGTGGAAACGGCGTTCAGCTTCGTGCAGGGAAAGATTGTGGTCAGCCACTGTCCAGCTCAGGGAGCTCAGCTTGGTGTTTAAAGAAAAGCTTATGGGAGCTGCCTTTACAGAGGTGATGTATGTGTATATGTCGTCAATGCCGGGATGCCATACTGTCATGTGGACATGGCGGGGCATAATCGTAATCTCCACTTTCTTACCGAAAGTGGCAGCCATACGGTTGATATTTTTCTCTATCCTCATGCATGTCGCCCCGGAGCCGAGAAGACGTTCTGCATATTCGGTCAGGAAGAGGCATACTTCCTTGGAGCTGCATTCAATGTCGGCTGGTCTTAAAGGGTCGTCAGAGTGCAAGACTGACTCATAGGGTTCAGGAATTGTAGTAGATGTCATAATCGTCGTCAGCGGAGATAAGACCCGGATCACCGGCGGCGGCAAACTCTTCCTGTTCTTTACCTAATTCAAAAAACTTTAAATTATGTTTGGTGAAATGACGATGGGAGCGCACGCGTGCATTCCGATTTTCAGAAACTATTCTGCCTATAAGAACAATCAAGAGGATGGCGGCAACGGCAATCCAGATAAATACTGATGCGATCATAATATTGCGTATAAATTAAGATTAGAGAAGCTACGGGATAATTGAAAAAATCTCCGGAATTTTGCCTGAGAATGACTGCCAATAATCGGGAGCAACTTAAATGTTACGCAAATATAACGTCGCAGGAGAGTAAAGGGTTTAGTTTATTAACAAATACTTGCGGAGAGACGAGTCGTTGCAAATCACAAAGAGACATCTATTTTTCGGAAAGCTCTTTCCGCTTTTTCTCTGGCAGCTTCCACAGAATCAGCCTTTGCCAGAATGACACCCATTCGGCGATGTCCATGCACTTCAGGTTTGCCAAAAATGCGGAGCTGAGTGCCCGGCTCGCTGAGCACTTCTTCCAAGGCTCCGAATTTGACGGAATCTGAATCACCTTCCACGACCACAGCGCGTGAAGCTGACGGACCATAAAATTCAATAGCCGGAATCGGAAGTCCGAGAAGGGCGCGGGCATGAAGGGCAAATTCAGAAAGATCCTGAGAAATCATTGTGACCATACCCGTGTCGTGGGGACGGGGTGAAACTTCACTGAATATGACCTTATCACCTTTGACAAATAATTCCACTCCGAAGATTCCATATCCTCCGAGAGCATCGGTCACTTTGCGGGCAATTTCCTGAGCCTCCTGCAGAGCTTTCGCCGACATAGGCTGAGGCTGCCATGAGAAGCGGTAGTCACCATTGACCTGGATGTGTCCAACCGGTTCGCAGAAGACAGTACCGGAGACACTTCTGACCGTGAGGAGGGTTATCTCATAGTCAAAATCTACAAATCCCTCGACAATCACTCTTCCGGCTCCGGCTCGCCCGCCTTCCTGGGCTTCTTTCCATGCGGCATCGATATCTTCAGCCGACTTTATAGTAGACTGACCGTGTCCTGAAGAGCTCATGACGGGCTTTACGACACAAGGAATTCCAATTTCTTCTATTGCCCTATCGAATTCCTCACGAGAGGATGCAAATCTATATGGAGAGGTCGGCAGGGATAATTCTTCGGCAGCGAGGCGACGGATTCCTTCGCGGTTCATTGTCAGCCATGCAGCGCGGGCAGTCGGTGTCACGTTGAAGCCTTCTTTCTCAAGAGCAAGGAGTTCAGGAGTGGCAATAGCCTCTATCTCCGGAATAATGTGGTCAGGCTGTTCAAGTTCGATGATTCTCCTCAGCGCTACAGGGTCAAGCATATTGAATACATGAGAACGATGAGCGACCTGCATAGCGGGTGCATTAGGGTATTTATCGCACGCTATAACTTCCACACCGAGACGCTGGAGTTCGATAGCTACCTCTTTCCCAAGTTCGCCGCTTCCGAGCAGAAGCGCCTTGCGCCCTCCGGAAGTCATTACACTGCCAATTTCAGCCATATTCAGATTTAAAATTTCAGACTTAAGACAAGGATACGGGATTTAGCGGGGAAGGAATTCCCGGCAACCATTCCCTTTCCCGAAAAAACAGATGAAAAGAAATAAAAACACACAGATTTCCACTTGTATGTGGAAATCTGTTGCAAAATTAAGAAAAAAAAGAGAGTTATACAAGCAGTCGGCGGGTGCGGAACGTTCCCAGACAGATTGGAGCGTATGTCAGGGAAAACCGGAGGATTAAAAGATTATTTCTTTTTTCCAAAAATTGCCGAGATGACAGCTTGTCCTATTTTACGTTCAAGCCCTGCTTTCGTTGTAGGGATGCCTGTCGCGCGGGAGAATTGCTGTTTGGCACGAGTGACGCCGATTGCACGTTTAAGGGAAAATGAAACTCCGGGAATCTTCATAGGTAGAGTGAAATTAGAAGGTGGAAAAATATTTTGAACAGATATTAATTTTCTGAAGGGACAAGGGGATTAAGGGTAGCAGGGTTGGGATTTGCTATCCCTTCATCATCTATTTTTTTGATATTCTTGGTCAGGGTGTGTTTTGCATCAAAGAAAAGCATCAGCGAAGCCTTAAGGAAATCAGGGTCGTTGTTGGCATCCGAGGGGAAGAATATATCATAGCGGGAATGTAGCACCACCACTCCGGATGCATCGGGGCGTGTATAGAGAATAGTTGGACCGAAAGAATAGTTCGATTCATTGATAGCCTTCAGGAGATTCGGAAATGCCGGATTGGAGAGTTCGATATGAGCCCATGAAGGATCCCATATTCTGAGATATGTGCCATTGTAATCAAGGAAAAATTCTTCTCCCTGATAGTGGAAGCTTATTGCGCCATTATCATTATGTTTGGGCTGGCATCCAATAGCTGAAATAATGGAGCATATATAATTGTTGTTATTTTTTTCCTTATCTCCGGATGATGAAGAAGCACTGTCGGGATGTTCCGGGACAGTGTTGGGGCCGGCTTCAGCATCGGGATTGGAAGCATGGCTCTTTTCTTTTTCGTCTTGAGAAAAATTGGAATTATCAGCCGGAGAACCGGTTTTTCTCAGGTTACGCCGATCTTCAAATATTTTCACGATGAAAAAGAGAATGGCTATAATGATGAGGGTGATGGCGATGATTACAGAATTAGACATGATAAATAGGATGAGATTTAAATTATTGCGTTATTATCAGACTACAAATATAATATTAAAAATCGGATTATTAAAAATCGGAACGGGAAAATTTGGGGAACAAAATCTTCCCGTTCCAAATTTTTCTTAAGCGACACGGTCTTTCAGACCCTCTTTAATTTTTTTCATAATCTGGCAGCGTTTAGCCTTTACGGTAGCGGCATTTGCGAAATTTCTTTTTTCTGCAATCTCTTTATCAGAGAGATTCTCAAAATATTTGTCAGTAATGGCAGCTGCAGCTTTTTCAGGGAATTGGCTTAGGATTGTCTCAACAATCTCCCAGCGGTCATTATTGAGGTTGTCCTGTGCATCCTCGACCATCTGGAGTTCTTCTTCATCATGCTTATTGCTTTTTGAATAATTCCCGTCTTGTTCGTTAAGATTGGAAATACTCTTTTTGCGAAGACGCTTTGAGAGCTGATTTCTTCCGACCGTTATGATATATCCCCACCAGTTAGCTTCCATTGCGACCTTCCCATTTTTGAGATTTTCGACCACAATTATAAAAGTATCCTGATAGAGGTCTTCTATTTCTTCGCGGCATACAGAAGAATACTGATTCTGCAAAGTTTCGATAAAGCGGTTCTGAAACTTGCTGAAGATGAAAGACACTGAAGCAACTTGTGGAGTCATGATTAAAAATTTTTAGGTTTAGAAGAATTTTGTCTGATTATGTAAATCTGACGCAAATAGTTTATGTAAATATAACGCAAATAATTAAAAATTGTTTTATTGACGCAAATTAAAATTGTAAAATTTACACAAACTTGCTTAATATAAGAGCATATCTACAATTTAAAATATTGCTAATTAATAAATAACAGAAGTTATTGACAATAATGAAACAGTAGATAAATCTTAAGTCAGGAGCTTTACAAGAGCAAAATTAGAATTATTTAAATTAATAAATGTAGAAACTACAATATTGCTGATTGGGAGAAAGGTAAATTTAAATAAGTTTCGCAATGTTGCGGAAAATAGCAGAAATCACAGCATGATAGGGAAATGATAGGGAAGAGTCGGAATTTTTTAGTAATTTTGCATCATTATGGCAAAGAAAGTACAATTCGGTAGCCGCATAGGATTGATTGCGGCGACTGTAGGCTCGGCAGTAGGTCTTGGTAACGTATGGCGTTTTCCGGCAGAAGCTCAGGCTAACGGGGGAGCAGCCTTTTTGATATTATATATAATCAGGGGGGTTTAACCCTAGTGCCGAGGCGGCGGCCTTATTAGGTGTGGTGGTGGGG
>JAIDPA010000322.1 GCA_029062985.1 Muribaculaceae bacterium | reverse complement strand
CGTCGGAGTTGTTGAGATTGCGTCTTGCGGTGCGGAATATTGAACCGAAGTTGGCGGTATATGTAACTGAGAGTATCACCATATTTGAGTTGTTGCGTATGAATCTATCTCTGGAGTAGGGATTTACAGCAGAATAACTCCATGAGGGATAACGTGTTCCCTTTTTGTCAAACATATACGTCCACATTGCGCTGATTGTCCAGTGATTATTCGGTTCCCAGTCAATTTGAAATGAATCTCCATTTTCATCTTTCCCGACATATTGTCCGTTGAGATATTTTCCCGGGAGGTTTCTCCAGTAAGACAATGTGAAAGGACCTTTACTCCACCATAGGGAAATATTTCCGTCGAATGACGTTAGATGCTGTCTCCAGTTGTCACCGGCAGTCTGATAATGCATCAAACTCATATAAAGGCTTGCCCCGAAACCATACACGTCATTGATTTTCAGCGAGAGGTCATTTTGAAATGTCCTTCTTCTCTTTGCATTTACCGATTGAGAGAGGAAAAGTCCGTCGCCAATATATGTAACATCACTTATCACATTATTATTTCTGTTGGAAATGGAGGAATAGAATGAAAGAGTGAATTTTTTCACATTATAGGAGGCACTGAGAGTGTAACGGAAGTTTTCTGCTACCTTTAACTCAGGATTACCATTGTTGATGAGATAAGGAGTAGTCTGCTGAGCATAGTCTGTAAGAGCAGAGAGAGAAGGGATTCCGGGGGTGTACCGGAAAGAACCTTGCAGGTTCCAATGTTTGTCGATATTCCAGGAGAGTCTTACCGAAGAAAGATTGCGGATGAATTTACGCTTATTGAGGTCATTTTCTATCCAGAACATTTTGGCACCAGTATAAAGGGAAAGATAAAATTTACCGATGTTTTGACCGAAACGTACGTAAACAAAGTTATTATTCTCAGTAAGTACAGGCTCATAGTCAGTAGAAAGGTAGGTATTCTTGCTGTGGGAAAGTGTATTCTGAAAACCGGCGGATAATTGAGTATTGTCGCTGAAATCATGAATATAGCTTACTTCTGAAATGAGTGAGCGTCTTTTTGAATCAGCATTCGTAGTGTAGATC
>JAIDPA010000321.1 GCA_029062985.1 Muribaculaceae bacterium | reverse complement strand
GGCTAATTTATTTTAATCAAAATATCAAAGATAAAGCAAAGGAACATCTTGAGCAGGCATTGAAGTATGCCGAAGAAATAAATGATACATCCTTGATTGAAATAAATCTTTTTAATCTCGGTCTTTGTGCCACAACTGAAGAAGATGCAGCCGCCAACTTTGTACGAACTGCCGATATGTCGCGTAAGTCAGGGAATAAATCGCTCCAATCCTCGGCTCTTGAAAAATTAGCGCAGGTATATATTTATTCAAATAAATTTAAGGAAGCTCAACAATCTCTTAATCAAGCGTCTGCTTTATGTGAAGACAACAGCCCTCAAAAAGGCGAAATAGCTGTGACTCAATGCCGACTTTGGCTCGCTGAGGGAAAATATGATGCGGCTTTGCAAGGGTATAAATCTTTGGATTCACTCAATGTCTATGGTAAGCTGCTTCAAGCAAATGGCATATTTGATATTCTCGTTCATCAGGGAGACTATAAAAATGCTCTTGCTTATAAAGATAGTGTCCATTTCTACACTGACTCAATTATGAAACTTGACGGGACAAGACAGGTTGATGAGATTGAAAAGGCATATCATGCCAATATCGAAAGGAAAAACCAACGATTTCAAATACTACTGTGGAGTTCACTTTCGGTGTTGACTGCTCTTTTACTTATCTTGTTTTTTGTTTGGAAGGCTCTTCGTCTAAAGAAACGTCAGATTGAGTTGAATGATAAAATCTCTGCGCTTAATGCCCGAATCGCCGACCTTATGACTAAGCCTGATGAAAAAGAGGATCAGAAACAGTATAATAAAGAAGATATTGCTTCCATATCGCGTCTCATAGAGCAAAAATACAGGCTCGCGCGAGAGGTGTTCAAAGGTATTTCACAATATGAATTGTTAAAGAAACTGAATCTTATAAGGGAAATGAATGCCGATAACAAGGCTGAGATAAAATCAGTATATGATGCCATTGTAGGAAGGTTCTCGGGTTGTTGTTCGGATATCAGGCAAGCCTTTCCCGGACTGACAAATGATGACTGTGTTTTCTGCACAATGAACTTTATGGGTTGCTCAAAGGAATTTATTTCTCATGCTATGGGGTCATCAGAAGAAGCATTGAGGCGACGGAAAAGCAGAATCAAACAAAAACTCCCGGAGGATCTATTCCACTTTTTCTTTTCAAAATAACTCTGAGTTTGTGACAATAGCGTGACATTTTAGTAGTGTCACGCTATTGTCCTGACTGATATTCGGCATTTTAGGTTTAGTCATAATAATTTTGCATAGTCAAAAATCAATAACTCTAAACCATCCGAATATGAAAGAGAAAATAGTAATATCTGTTCTTTGTACGCTTATAGCAATCACCCATGCGATAGCTCAGACAAAGTCACTGTCAGCCCAAGTTATATCATCCTCAGACTCAATTCCAGTGGAATTTGCAACGGTCAAACTTATGCAGCGGGACTCTATAATGGTCAGTGCGACTCTTACCGATGAAAATGGAGTATTCAACTTTGATGCTCCAATATACAACGGAATGTATCTGACGATTTCTTCACTGGGGTGTAAAAATCTTGATATTGCTCTTCCATGTGACTCTGTTATCTA
>JAIDPA010000320.1 GCA_029062985.1 Muribaculaceae bacterium | reverse complement strand
AATGGTGCAACGAGGTCTTCGTAACTGTGGGCTTCGGGATTCATTGCTGCTAAAGTCTGAATATGGATCTTCTTTCCGTTGATTCTATCAAATCGTTTTGTAAGGAAATGGTTTATACCGTCAACCGGGAATAATCGACATTCTTCCATTGTGATTCCGGTAGCGACAGCCATATTGTAATAAGCTGTCTCAATTTCAGCAATCGGCATAGACTTATCCCCGAATTTCAGGATATAATAGTCAAAGCCATCAAGTTCGTCGGTTTGTCCTGAGCGGATTTCCCCGGTTTCCTCATTTAAGGCAATAATAGCTTTCATCTGTCTGCCTCCGGCAGATGTGCCAACTGCAAGAAGTGCCTGTAAAGTCAGCTCCTCATTAGTATTTAGAACGATATTGTCTCTGTCTTCAAGAATTTTCAGGGATATATCATAAAGCGATTTTATGTCGATTTTGCGATTATGGGTAAGATCATCGGCGTATGGTTCATACTCCAAAGCGCCCATCCCTCGTTTGCCTATAAACATAAGCTTATAAAGCGGAGTGACTTTATTGCGAGGAATCTTATTATCCTTCACCCATTTATCAAAGAGTGTATTACCCCATGAATCAGGCAATGAGTCTGCGATAAATGGTGGTAACCCCTGATACAGCGGTCGCTCATCCCCATATATCGGCAAAAGAATGTTCCGGTTCTTTGAAGATGACAGCAATGGTGCAATATCAGGGATTTTGTTTAGGTTAGGGTTATACATAAAGTATATCCGTCTCGTCGCTGAGTTCCAAACGAGCCGTCCGATTTCTTTTCCCCATAATTTAACCTTCAAGTAGGTCATAGGTCAGAGTTATTAGTTACGAAGTGTCTTTTTCTCTTTCATCGTTTTGATGGATGAGGTTAGAAGTTTCATCAACTCTTCACAATCTTCCAGAATTGAAGAGGCCTTATGAATATCTAAATACGACGCGTCGCGGAGCAGTTCAATCCAATAGATAGTTTCTCCAGCTTCCTTACTTGAAATATATAATTTAGCGATAAAGTCGGCTTCACTTTGTGCATAAAAGGCCTCCGCAATATTAGCACCAATACTTGTGCCGCTACGCAACACCTGTTTTGACAACACATATTCGTTCTGCTCATCACATAAATATTTATACATCTTTATTATACGGAGTGCAAACGCTTTGCTCTTATTCTTTAGTATACTCTCTTTCATTTTAGTTCCATTTAGATATTCACATCATCACTCATAACTATAACTTACTACTTATGATGTCTTACTCGCTGAATTTTCTTGTCATTGTCATCATACATATACGGTGATTCCGGCAACTCCGGCAGCAATGACTCCCAGTTCTCTCCAAGACCTATAACTCTCAATAACCTTAGCAGAGTGCTGAATGAGATATCAGTCATATTGCCAGACTCAAACTTATAGAGAGTAGTCATACCGATTGAGGCGGCCTCGGAAACCTCTTTACGGGTCATCCTCAACCGTAACCTGTAATCACGGAACCTCAATCCAAGATTCCGTATCACGTCTGGAGTTGTTAGAGATTTATTTGATAATATCATTATAATGATAATTAAGTCTTAATATTGGCTTTAATATTCCGCAGGATGATATTTACAAAATTAGAAATAAAATCCCAAACCTCAAAATTATTAATTATTTTTATGGTTTATTTCTCACCATAAGTCGCCTCTGGCTCTGCTGCTATTGATTCGCCATCAATCCTGTCAGGTTGATAAATTGGGTTATTTTGCAAACCTGTTATCCGATTGTAAAGGCGTTTAAGGGTTTCTTCCCGTTTGGCCTTTGTTTTAATCTCGCATTCCCAAATGCGTATCACTCTCCATCCGGCAAGTTCAAGTTCTATATTGTTGGCATAATCCCGGGCATAATTCATGGCTATCTTATGGCGCCAGAAATTAACATTTGATTTCGGCAACCGGAAATATTTACAGTCCTCATGCCCATGCCAGAAACACCCGTCTACAAAAACAACAGTCTTGTATTTTTTCAGAACTATATCCGGAGACCCTGGAAACTTCCGGTTATTGACTCTATAGCGCAGTCCCTTAGAGAAAAGATACTTCCGCACAATCATCTCCGGCTTGGTATCCTTCCCCTTTATAGCAGCCATATTCCGGCTCCGTTCTTCCTGAGATTTTATATCTGTCATAAAATGATAACAAAAATAATGAGGAATTATCATCATACCGGCAAATCAGAACTCAAAACTTTATAAGCCGGATTTGTCAATCTTAAAGAAGCAGAGATCAACAAGAGGGTGAATTCTTGTTGTGGCGTATGAGTGGAATAGGGATTGAGATAGGCGGATGCAGGTTACTCTAAATACTCTGCCATACGTCGATTCCTCAAAAATCGGAGCATTGGGAATCTGTGCCGGAGGTGGAGCTACAATAGCAGCAGCTCCTACTGAAAAACGAATCAAGGCAGCAGCCGGTGTAAGCACCTTCGATGTCGGGGCAGCCAACCGTGCAGTAGGTCAGGAGGCAGTAAACCAGACTCTTAAAAAAGTTGCCGTTCAGCGAGAAAATGAAGCCAAAGGCGATCCTATCCTTATGGTGCCCATAATCCCTGACACCAAAGAGCAACTGCCAGCCGGAGCACCTGAATTTCTCGTTGAAGCCGTAGAGTATTACCGCACTCCGCGAGCTTATCATCCACGCGCCACGAACCGCTCGACATTCACTTCAGTAGCTGATGCCCTGAAATTTTATCCGTGGGAAAATCTCGGTACGATGATGGAAGCTCCGCTTCTGTTGATTGCCGGAGATAGGGCAGACACCTTACCATTCAGTCAGGCTGCCTATGATGCAGATAAGGGACCGAAAGAACTTTACCTTGTTAAGGGGGCAACCCATGTTGATATGTACGATAAAGAGCCGTATGTTTCGGAGGCAGTCGTAAAATTATCAGATTTCTTTAATGAAAATCTGAAATAGATATCATTTACATAATATTATAAAGTCCATAACTTTGCGTAACAATCAGCAAGTTATGGACTTATTTCTTTGGCTCCTTTTCCCATGATTGCCGTTAATGCCATGGCATTATACCCGGTGTAATCGCCAAGAGTCACGACCTTGTCCGGATTTGCAATCTTTAAGGTGTCAAGGACTGCCTTAGTCTGTAATGGAGAGTGACGCGGAAAAGATTGTTGTAGTCACACACCATCTACCAACATTCGCAGCTATCGAAGATAGACATAAAGGAAGTGTACTGAATGCCGCCTACGCCACTGAACTCGGCAATTACATTGCTGGCAGCAGAATCTCCGCATGGATTTACGGACACTCTCATCACCGTACAGACCTGATGATTGGCAATACCCACCTTGTCAGCAATCCTCTCGGCTACATCTTCTGTGGCGAAAACGCCAACTTCGACGATTCCGCAGTGATTGAAGTGTAATTATCAGCCTTTCACTACCCATCTGGAATTATTCTTTTGGCCTTTGCGTTCTATTATTCCCTTACCTTTTAAGGACTTAATAATTCTGTCAATAGTGCTATCAGAAATACCTGTTGCGCTTGCAATTTCATCGATTGAAACTCGTGGATTGCCGGTCATTATGTAAACTACGGATTTCTCTTTGACTGTGAGTTGAGGTTTAGGAGCATCGTTTTGAGGTTTAGCGTCTTCGGAAACCTCATTTTGAGGTTTAGCGTCATTCCACCGAATATGTAGATAGCGGTTCTTTAGTTCATTGTTTTCCCCAACAATGAGGTTGCGGAGGAATAAAACGAGATATTCGGTAGTTGGCTCAATACCTTTAAGGGCGTTACGATAGTTTGCTCTAACAAGTGCATTGCGTAAATACCAGGAATGCTCTTTGAACATATCATTGGTAGCAGGAATGCCCATTGAGCGAAGATATTTTATCAAGAATACGGCTGTTGTCCGAGTGTTCCCTTCAGGAAATGGATGGATCTGCCATATTCCAGAAATAAAACGTGCGAGATGTTCGATTAACTGATCTTGTGTCAACCCCTTATAACGAAAACCTCGTTCTTGTTCAAGATCGTATTCAATGGTACGTACCAGATCCTCAAATGGACCGTAAAGTACCGTTCCTCCGTCAAGCACCCATTCCTTCTTAGTAATGTTGTATTGGCGGAAATCACCGGCATGTTTCATTACCCCTTTGAAAATTCGGCGATGTAATCCTGCTAATCCTTGTACCGAGAAAGAGAATGAAGGCTCTGAAAGAACGCGGACAATATTCTTTGACACCTCGTCAGCTTCTTTAATATCTTCCGGTATCTCACGTGCAGCTTCACTCTGATAATATGTAGAGATTAGCGCATCAACATCATCAATAGAGACCTCACCCTCAATGTGCTTCTTGGCAGTCTCGATCAAATAGTCAGA
>JAIDPA010000032.1 GCA_029062985.1 Muribaculaceae bacterium | reverse complement strand
CGGTAAGAAATTTATTAATAAGTTTCACAATATCTTAAGGCTTAAAGTTAATGAATAAATTATATAAATCCGGTTATTTCAGATTTTCTCATTGTAATCGAAAGTCTCCCATTTGTCAACATTTACTTTTACTTTCACCTCTTCATTTTCAGGTTTAATAATAGTAAATTTATAATTATGGTTTCTTAGAATACCCTGCCACTCAGACTTAACCTGATCAGCTATATTCGTAGGTTTGAATTCTATTGTTTTTGAGCCATGACCTTCCCAGCTGACCTCAATAAGTTTTTTATCATTATCCCCGGAGAGGTCACGTTCAAATGTATAGAATACATATTCGTTTTCTGCCTGAGCATCGGTTTGCCAGCTTTCTGACATCAGATTAGGAAGGGTTACCTCATTAACTTTGGTATCGCTGCCTTCAACAATAATCTTATCAAGTTCGGGGAGGAGGGAGCCTTTTGCTGCTGTTTTGAATTTTGCTCCTGTCAGGAATTGTCCCGTTTCCTCATTTCCATTGACGATTGTCACTTTTGCCATTGAACGAATCAACACCAAAGGATCGTTATTGAGGAACATCGGGTTGTTCTTACCCCAGAGGACAGGATCGTAGGTTTTTACAGCTTCTGTAATATCCAGAACACCTGCCATCGGTATCTGGTTATCATCTTCCGGCACCCATACGCCTTGAGTCGTGGTCGGGAAGTTGAGAGTGTAATAAGATTCAATTTCAGAGTTAAGCTTATTAAGGTTGTCAGGCACTACAAAACCGTCAGCACCATCCGGTGTTTCCTGAAAACTTGTACTGCTCTCCGGAAGATAGAAAGCGGCAAACTTAATTCCGTAATGTTCGCCAATTTCACGAGAGGTGTATTCCTTATAAGTCTCCATCGGGAGTTCTACTGACATTACTGTTCCGTAGCCGTTGAGCTCATAGACATGATCGAAAGAGGATTTATGAGATCTTTCTTTCACGAACTCACCATCTTTATAGATCGTCTCTATAAGGTGTCCTTTCTCATCGTATGTAGCGATACACATGCTGCTCATTAAGGGAGATGTATCATCTCCGGTCGCAGCTGAAGAGAGAGGCACAGTCAGAGCTACTGATTCCGGTTCCTTTCCGGAGGGTCTCTGTGCCGGTTCGTTATCGTCGGAGCTGCATGCCGTCATCCCCATGGAGAGGATAAGGGCAGACAAGGCTGCGACGTGTTTTATAGCAGATCGTTTCAGTATCATGGTAGAATGCTTAGTTAATGCTTAGTTATTAGAATTTATTTAGCTGTCTGTTTGAAGATAAGGCGGAAAGCTGAATTTAGAAACTCCTTTGAGAGGATAATTAAATTATGATTAGGAGAAGGGGGGATTGAACCCCCTTCAGATTATTAAACGCAGCCTGCCGTCAGCAGAAAGATTTATTGACCGATATTAACGGGCTGAATAACAACACGCCAACCATTGATATGCACCACAATCATTGCATAGTCTTCAAGAGTGAAGACAGCTTCGTAAGTATCTTCACGGTCAAGATATTCCTGATCGCTCTTGCGTGTCCAATGTTCGCCGTCGGGTGCCATCACGTTTGGTTTTGATTTAATGAGGATATCTCTTACGAGTGGTTCGTTAAGCACACTACTCTTGGAGCCGTCAGGACGAGTCTCATTGATTACGATACGCGCAAGATTGCTTGTATTGCCTACATCTGCCGGGTCGAAAAGGCGGCTTGTATTGAACACGAGCTTAGTTCCCTTCACGTATTCGCCGGTATATCCACCGTTGCCGTCGCCTGTCGGACAATCAACGTTTGTTTCAACGCTTACCGGATAATATTTGATATGCACATCCTCGTTTGCTATACCATTGTTGAAGTCAAGCTCATCATTCTTATCCTCGATATACACTTCAAGACCATTCATGTTCAGAACCTTGCGGAGATAAACGATGATGGTGTTGGTGTCTTTTGTAAGATCGATGGTATATTCTTCAGTACCTGTCATTTTTGTAAAGGCATGAGCGCCGTTACCGTAATGGATAGGATCAAGCTCAGTCTTAATGATACCGTTTTCATTAGCGACAGTAGCGCCCAGACCTTCCATAATGTCTGAACCTGCACCGTCAAGATCGCCGTCAGTGCGCGACATTGTTTCGGTGGGGTCAGCATTGATAGCAAACGCATCCTGGTCAGAACCGCACCATGTGATGAAACGATAGTTCACATCCTGTTCAAGATTAAGGGGGATAGTGTAGTCGTTGTTAATGAGGTTCTGTCCCTCAGAGACGTTGAAGTCTGCGAGAAGGCCCTCATCATCGAAAGCGAAAACCTTAGCATGAGTGACTTCCTCCTGGCGTTTTTCCTCGAACGCCATGTTTCTGGTGAAAGAAAGGCGTACGCGACGGTCGGGTCGGCACTCGGCAAGATCTTCATAGACAAATCCATTGTTGCAACCGGAAAGGACGGTGATAAGAGAAGCAGCCGCCAGCCAACGGTAGGGATTAGTAAAGAAATTAGACAGTTTCATTTGTATGTGTGTTAGTTTTAAATTCGTAAATAAAAAATTATCTTATGGTAGCCATACGCCGTGTCACGGGCGTATGGCTTTTTTTGGGATTTTATTGAATCTTTATGAATGAAATCAGTTATGATAAATTATTCCCAGCCTACTATCTGACCGTCAACATTGACAAACGGATTCACAACTATATTCAGTTTGATGAAGTTGGTCTCAGGATCTCTTGGATCTTCAGGAATAATTGGCTCGTCTGTATTAGGAATTGCTGTACCCCAGCCTTTGATCTGATTAACAGTCACGATGTAAGCATGGTTACGGACAACACCCTTACCAATCTTATTGCCATTGATAGCAGTTTCGATAGCTTTTGAATAGTAAACATAGCCCTTATCATACTTCACACAAGATTCAGTTCCGAAAGTCATGTGAGTTGACATACCGCCGGGAGTAGTCTTAGCATATTCAAGCTTTTCGCCGTCTGCACCTGTACCACCCATAGCCTTAATCACGTCAACTTCAGTAAAGAATACATAGCCTTCACCGTTTGCGTTAGCACCATAAACGTAGAAAGTGCCATCCCAATTCTCATCAGTAGGAAGAGTCTTTGACCCTGTAGCAGTAAGCTTATATTGACCTGCAACGATGATATGAGTAAAATCTTTCGTCAGTTCGCTTGCTGACTGACGAGCACGTTCGAAAATATGCTCTTCATTCTGAACCTTTGCCTTGTTGCCCACATTTGTCCCTGTCAAAGAATAATGAAGCACATCGTCAGTGTTCCATGCATAGTCGGTTTTAGTCCAATGAGAACCTGTAGCATAACCTGCGGCTGCGCTTGACAGATCAAAATCAAGATTTGTTTTGCCTGTAGGCATTGTCTTGATCATCGGAGTCTTGGTAGCCACACCGTTCACGAATACATATTCCGGCTCGAAAGAAATAGAGAAGCCATCAAATTTCTGTTCTGACAGATCAGCTTTCACTTCAGCCTTAACAGTCACCTTAGCCACAACCGGATCAAGATATATATCTACGGGAGTAGCAGCAGCAATAGCAGCGGCATCAAGAGAATGGAAAATATTGGCAGCTGATACAGACGCACCATAAGTGTTGTTAGCCAAAACCGCAGGGCTATAGCCTGATTTATTAGTTGTAGTAGCGGTCTGCGAATCATAAAGTGAATTATCACCTCTGAAAACAACTACACGGTCAGGAATAGCAGTCAGCGCAAAAACTTCAGTCTGTCCGGGAGCCAATGTTGCAGCAACAGGAGCACCATTCTTGGTGAATACGACCTTATCACCGTCAGCACGTGTACCGGCAGGAAGTTCCATTTTGATATAGCCTACGACATCGCCATTGACGGGATTCACTTCTGGAGCGTCGTCAGATGAGCAGCTTGCAAGCATAAGAGCTGCCGCAGCAAACGCATAACCATAGAATTTTTTCATGATTGAGAAAGTTATTAGATTGTTTATATTTAGTTTTATAATGTTTTCTATATTGAAGGTCTTAAAGGATTTCGTTGCCTTGGATTAGAAACTGTCTATCGGATTTAAATTTCATGCAGGGCGCCTTTAAAGCCTTTTTTTTGGTTGAATAAAATCTTAGTTCTTAACTTTTTCAGAAAGAAGTCGGATTAGGAAGATTAAGGAAGGGGGCGCCACGGGAGCGCAGCTCCCCCTTTTATCGGTAGTCAGAAATCCCACAGATCAGGAGTTTAGGGAAGTTCTGTCGCAACAATCTTGATAGGATTGTCTGCTTTCTTCATCACTACATTGAGTTCGCCCTCAGCTTCACGCGCCTGCTTCATGAGGGGCAGGCTCTTGAAGATTTCCTGAGCATCCTCATTTTTGCCGAGACGGGCAAGAAGAATGCCGCGTGCATACTTAGCTTCATCGCTGTCGCCCGCTTTCTGCAGGTAATGCTCGGCTGCCGGCAGATTATCCTGCTGAAGCGCACAGAACGCTGCATTCAGGTTGGCAACGGGATCATCGGGGAACATCTTTGCCGCAATCTCAAATGCCTCATTATATGTGGGGCTTCCCTTCTCCACACTGTTGGCAGCTACGAAGAGCTCCTGAAGGGAGAGGTTCTGAGGTGCGGTGCGCATTGTCTCGATAATCTCCTTGGGATCGGTAAAGTCGCGCACATTAAACTTCACGTCATAATCCGAGTGACGCAGACCGGGATATATGTTCTCAAGGAGGAACTTATAGTCAGCCGGATAGTTGAAGCGGATAGCCTCATTTCTGCCGTCGGGATTATTGGCATATTTCGGAGAGTCGATGATCTCGAGAATTGCATCGCGGTTGGAAAGAGTTGTCGCAGCGATATCGCTTTCGACGTATTCTTTCAGACCTGCCCAGTCCTCAGGGGTGTATTCAGTAGTGAATGTGCCTTTCGGGAAATGGAACAGGGAGTTAACGTATGCAGCGAGAGCCTCTGTACGGCCCTTAGCCAGACGTTCGTTATTCTTATAAGAACCTTCCGGAGAAGCATAACCGTGGATGTTGATGCCTGTGATGCTCAGGTTCGGGTCATTGCGGACGGAATCGATTGTGCCCTGGATTTTTCTGAGTTCCTCCGGATTGCGGCGGTAGTCAGGAAAAATCTCTGTGCGGTTGACAGGGAAGTCGATATATGCGCGGGCAGAAATAGAACGCATCTTCACAGCCTCCGCTTTCGGAGTGATGTAGGCATATTCGGGTGTGAAAGTTGCCGGTGTATAGTCGATTTCTGCAATAGGCACGTTCAGTTCGCCCTTGTTGCTTTTGCAGCAGCCATATTCTACGGTCTCCACGACGATGTTTGATTTATCCATCCAGTCGGCGTAAGGAACGGAATATGAATATTCAATAGGAGCCACCACCTCGCCGGAGCGATAGAGGGAGGGGTCAAATTTCTTGTCATTGCGGAGATGGGAATACCAACGGTTTCTGCCGGCGATTGTGAAGGAAGACATACGCAGAGTGTCGGTCTCATTCACTATCATGGGGGTATATATCATCTCCTTATTCTTGTCAAGGCGCAGTCTTGAGGCGTCGAGGCTCATGCGCAGGTCGAGACGAGAGTCGTTTCTGGAAACATCGACACTCTTGATAGCGATGTTTCCATCAGCAGCAGCAGAGAGAGCCGAGAGTCCGAATGCTAAGATTGCAATAAATTTCTTCATGACTTTCGAATTGATATGGATTAAAACGGGCGCATGGCCTTAGAAAAGGTATTCTATATTTAATGCTATTTTGGTAGGACCGAAATAGTTTTTCTTACCGCTGTCAATGACGGTGCCACATTCTGTGCAGGGATACTTGTCGTATGTAGCATAGATATAGCCCACACCGATTTCAGCCTCAAGATTCCAATGTTTGGAAAGAATCCAGGAATAACCGTAGGCGATACCGCCGCCGTACATCCATCCCTGATAACGGTAGTCTTTAAGGTCCTTGAATCCAAGGAGAGGAATGTTGGCAGGGAGATGACCGAAGTTATACTGACCGCCGAGTCCGTGCACACCCAGGAAATGACCGTTGAAACGTTCGCAGAACCAGTATCTGAATTCAGGCTGCGCGAGCCAATGGCGGGTGCGCCAGTCGCCGAGGTTCCAGGCGCAGACATTGCCGGAGAGGTCAAATGTCCATTTTGGGGCAAGCGCAAACTCGAAACCGAGGTTAGCGGTAGCGGTAGCATCGTAAAGAAGATTAGACTTCACGGCTACATGCTGCGCGCCGAGGCGGCAACAGCAAAGCATGGCTACAAACACTATGATTGCTCTAATTTTCACAATGTAAAAAATTTAGTTATTAAGCAATAAGCCCCGAAGGGCAAGAATTTCCCGTAGTCAGTTATGGAGTCTATGCTTCCTTAGTTAAGCGAGTCTTTCAAGAGAAGTAGACTTACATTCCTCACAACGCATAAGCGAGTTATTTGGTTTGCGGTAATCCTTAAAAAAACTGCATATTTTTTAAAAATTTTTCACACTGGAGGAAAACATCTGGACACTGTCCGGCTTAATTTTGGGTTTATTACTGACATTCAACGAGATAGGGAACGCATACAATAATAAATGATCCGGAAGTGTTGCATTCGCCGCCAGCGGTCAGCCTAAAGGAGCCGCTTTATGGCGCAAAGTTAATCTATTATTTTATTAAAAGCAAGTATTTTAATAATTTTTTTATTTTAGAATCGAGGCTCAAGATAAATCTTATAAATCCTTGAGCCTGCCACCCAATCACCCAATCACCCAATCACCCTTCATCACTTCCCCTTCGAGGGAAGCGAGACGAACCATTGTAACTTCATTGATTTTGTCGGGCTGGATAGGCGCCTCCACACGAAGATAATTGTCAGTGAGTCCGTGCATGAATTCTTCTCCGACAGGGTGCTCCCATAAGACAGGGCGGATCTGACCTATTGACTGCCGCATAAAGTGCTCCATCTTGGCGTCGCTTAGGCGTGTAAGCTCCCCTACCCTACGATGCTTCTCCTCCTGCGACACGGCATCCCCGAGGAGAAGTGCCTTTGTGCCGGGACGTTCCGAATAGGGGAAGACATGATAGCGGGTGACGTCTAACGACTCTGCAAAAGCGTAACTGCGCTGCCATTCATCCTGAGTCTCCCCTCTCGCTCCGGCGATGATGTCAACGCCGATAAAGGCATCAGGAATAAGATCGCGAATGATTTCCACCCGGGAACGGAAGAGGGAGGTGTCATAGCGGCGGTTCATGAGTTTCAGGACTTTGTCAGAACCGCTTTGAAGGGGAATATGGAAATGAGGCATGAAAGCACGAGCCTCACGGGCAGTCCAGCGTATGATCTCTTCCGTCAGCAGATTAGGCTCAATCGAAGATATGCGGAATCGCTCAATCCCCTCTACGTCGTCAAGACGGCGAAGGAGGTCGAAAAACGACTGGGAATTATCACGACCGTATTCACCGATATTTACCCCCGTGATAACTATCTCCTTACCTCCGTTTTCAGCTACGCCGCGAGCCATGTCCACGAGATCGGCGGTTGAACCTGAGCGGGAACGTCCCCGGGCAAAGGGAATGGTGCAGTATGTGCAGAAATAGTCGCAGCCGTCCTGCACTTTAAGAAAATACCGGGTTCGGTCGCCGCGCTCGCAAGAGGGTCGGAACTCCTTAATATCCAGCGCGGGAGTCACTTCCGTCAGCCTGATATTATCAGAGAGAAAACGGTCAATATAGTCTGCCATCTTCAGTTTTTCATTCGAGCCCAATACTATATCCACCCCCGGGAGAGCTTCCACCTCGGAGGGCTTAAGCTGGGCGTAACATCCTGTCACGATTATGGAAGCCTGCGGGAATCGGGCTGCGAGCGAACGGATGAGGCGGCGTCCTTTCTTATCAGCCATCTCAGTGACGGAGCAGGTATTGACTATGCAGAGGTCGGGCGTTTCCCCTTTGGCAGCCCTCAATATGCCACGTTCGGAAAGTATCTTTCCGATTGTGCTTGTTTCAGCGAAGTTAAGCTTACAGCCTAAGGTGAAGTAAGCAGCCTTGAGACAATTTTTCTGAATCATGGTGCAAAGGTAACAATTTTTAAATTGAAAATCAAGGAGCGAGGCGTTAGGCTTTAGGCTCAAGGCTCAAGGCTCAAGGCTCAAGGCGTTAGACTCTCTGGGGAGGGAGGTTGTCCCCAACCTCCCCTGTTGCGGCAAAACCAAAGCAATATGGTAATCTCCTCTTTGTCGGTAGAAAGGAAATTACCTTCTGCCGACAGGGGAAGTTGGGACAACTTCCCTCCCCGGTGAGGCTTGCGCCTCCTGCCTCGTGCCTTGAGCCTTGAGCCTTGAGCCTTGAGCCTAATGCCTAATGCCTCCAGCCTAATGCCTCGAGCCTTAAAAATAGTTAAATTATTGACATGGGGGATTAAAAATATTAACTTTGCACCGCAATCTCGTGTAAGGTTGCGAAATCCAAGGATATGAAACATAATAAAGAGGTAAAGATCTCATATTGGGCGGCGCATCTCACCACAGTGGTGAGTGTGACGCTTGTGTTGCTTATAATTGGCATCATAGCTCTAATCTCTGTCGTAGCTTCGACGGAGACTCGCCGGCTGCGTGAAAAACTGGAGGTGAGTGTAGTTATGGCAGACTCCGTGTCGAACGCCGGAGCTGATAAATTGGCCGCAGTCATTAAAGAGAAAAGCTTCGCTCATGATGTTAAAGTGATCAGTAAAGAGGAAGCACTAAAGAACTGGGAGGCGGATACGGGTGAGAATCTGGAGACTCTGTTCGGTGTCAATCCCCTCTCGCCGGAGGTAACGTTCAGCGTTACGGCTGAATACGGAAGCGAAAACGCACTGAAAAAAATCGAAAGTGAACTCTCCCCTCTTCCGGGTGTGGAAAATGTGGTCCTGCCGGATTCATCAATGGTGGAGAGCATGAACCGTAACATCGAGAAGTTTACGGTCATACTCGGAGTGATAGCCTTGGTTATGATAATCATTTCTTTTGTATTGATCAACAACACCGTGCATTTAGCAATTTATGCACGGCGCTTCACTATACACACCATGCAGCTTGTCGGAGCGACCAACGGTTTTATTCGTGCGCCTTATATAGGCAACAATATGTTGTCAGGACTATTTTCTGGTCTGATAGCTGCCGGATTGCTTGGTATAGCGCTTGCTTTTGCCCCTCAGGCAGGGTTTGCTGAAGCGAGTGAGTTTGTCAGCTGGAGCCTATATGGAATAATTGCCGGCGCCCTCATCCTTTTGGGCATCCTCCTTTGCGGGATAGCTGCCTTTATGGCAACCACCCGCTACCTGAGAAAAGATTATGACGGACTTTTCAGGAGTTGAGATTAGGCGGTAGGCTCAAGGGGATTGGGTCATTGGGTCATTGGGGGATTAGGCTCGAGATTATTGGGGATAAATTAAAGAATTTGCGAACTTGAAGACGAAACATATAGCAATGGAATTCAAGACAGAGAAGAAAGACCCTCAGGGGCTTGAGAAAATGAGTGCGAGTGAACGCCCGTTTTCAAAACAGAATTATTACATGATGGGTGTCTGCTTAGGACTTATCATATTGGGATTTTTGCTCATGAGCGGCGGTGGAAGCACGTTGGAAAACGGTTTCAACCCTGACATTTTCAGCACTCGCCGAATTGTAGTCGGTCCGTTGCTGTCGTTTTTAGGTTTCCTTCTTATGGCATTTGCCATTATCAGGAAGCCGAAATGAGGCGCAAGGCGCAAGGCTTTAGGCTCAAGGCTTTAGGCTCGAGGCTCAAGGATCCTCGGGGAGGGAAGTTGTCCCAACTTCCCCTCGCGCAGTCAAAACGTAGTAAGGCTTAGGCGCGAGGCGCGAGATAATTCTTATAAATCTTATAATCTTATAAATCTTATGAGCTTAATGCCTCGAGCCTTGAGCCTCGAGCCTTGAGCCTCTATCACAATTTTCAATTTAAAACAATGGAATGGCTTGACGCATTGATATTAGGTATTGTGCAGGGACTTGCGGAATATTTACCGATAAGTTCAAGCGGACATCTTGAGATATTCAGAGAAATATTAGGTATTGACCTTCCTTCGGATAAAATCCTTCAATTCGACCTTATCGTACACGCGGCTACAGTTTGCTCCACAATAGTGGTGCTCTGGCCAATGTTCAAGAAACTGTGCATAAGTTTCTTCGGGTTCAAGATGGACAGCGATTTCTTTTATGTGTGCAAGATTCTTCTTTCCTGCATCCCCATAGGCATTGTGGGCGTCTTCTTTAAAGACCGTGTTGAAGAATTTTTCGGCAACGGACTTACCATCGTCGGAGTCTGCCTCATAGTCACTGCGTTGCTTCTTGCATTTGCTCATCTGACAGGCAGAAGGGAGAACGGCAGCGGGATGGTGGCAGCCTCACGCGGAAGAGACATCACCTGGCTGGATGCTTTCGTGATCGGATGCGCACAGTCAGTAGCTGTACTTCCGGGACTCAGCCGCAGCGGCACGACAATTGCGACCGGTATCCTTATCGGCGACAAACGAGACAAGGCTGCCTCTTTCTCATTCCTTATGGTGATCATTCCTATTCTCGGAGAAGCATTGCTTGACCTGAAAGATATATTGACAGAACCGGCAGCTCAGGGTGATAATGCTGTCGGAGTGGTATCGCTCGTCGTCGGCTTCCTCGCTTCTTTCATTGTCGGCTGCTGAGCATGTAAATGGATGCTTACCCC
>JAIDPA010000319.1 GCA_029062985.1 Muribaculaceae bacterium | reverse complement strand
TATAAAATACGAAAGAATCCGCACTTAAACGGATAAAATATTAAATATTTAAAAACATGTAAATATAAATTGTGGAATAGTTGCAAATTTACAAAGAAAGAAGTAATTTTGCGCCATGAATAGGACGCCGGAATAAAGTGCGTCCATCAGCAGGTAAAAAAAGATTATGGTTGATAGGAAATTCATACATTTCACTAAGATGCAGGGTGCCGGAAACGACTACGTTTATATAGACACCCTTGGAAGTCCAACCTCAGTCAGTCCGGACCACATATCTTTCCCGGATTTGGCAAAAAAAATAAGCAACCGACATTTCGGCGTTGGCGGCGACGGCTTGATAGTAATCATGCCCTCCGCAAACGCCGATTTTCGTATGCGTATGTTTAATGCAGACGGATCGGAAGCTCAGATGTGTGGAAACGGAACGCGGTGTGTGGCAAAGTATGTTCATGATAAAGGATTCACCGACAAGACAGTTTTCACTCTGGAGACCCTCGCAGGAATAAAGGAGCTTCATCTTCAGATAGAGGATGGCGCCACCAGGGAAGTTACAGTAGATATGGGCAAGGCAATCCTGAACAGAGGAGGTGTGCCTGCAGCCGGACCCGAGGACACAATGATGAAAGACGAGCCGGTCAAGGTTGACGATACGGAATTTCCGGTGACGGCAGTTGGAATGGGGAATCCTCATGGAGTCATCTTTGTCGATAAAATTTCAGACAGACATATCTTCCATTATGGTCCTCTTCTTGAAATTGCAGGTGTTTGGCCTGAGAAAGCAAATATTGAATTCATTGAAGTGGTGAGTCCTTCCCATATCAAGATGAGAGTCTGGGAAAGAGGCTCCGGAGAGACACTTGCATGCGGAACGGGTGCCTGTGCTTCGGTTGTTGCTGCCGTCGAGAAAGGTCTTACGGAGCCGACAGTCAGGGTTGAACTTCTCGGAGGTGACCTTAGTGTCAGATATGATAAAGAGAGTGGTCATGTATTCATGACGGGTCCTGCTGAATTTGTGGCTGAGGGCAAATATTATTTATAATCAGAAACGAACATAGACTAATGATAGAGGTAAATAATAATTTTCATCTGTTGCCTGTATCCTATCTTTTTTCCGAAGTCGGAAGAAGAGTGGCTGCATTCAGGGAAGCGAATCCTGAACGTGAGGTAATCAGAATGGATATTGGTGACGTGACTCGTCCTCTTTTTCCGAGTGTAATAGCAGCTATGCATGAGGCTGTAGAGGAATTGGCAAGCTCAAGCCATTTTCATGGCTATGGTCCTGAGCAAGGATATGCTTTTCTCCGCGATGCAATAGCCGAACATGATTACCACAACAGAGGGATTGCGATTGACAGTGAAGATATTTTTGTGAGTGATGGCGCCAAAAGTGATATAGGAAACCTCGGAGATATCTATTCAAGAGAATGCAAGGTTGCAGTCATGAATCCTGCTTATCCGGTATATGTAGATGATAGTGTCATTGACGGCAGAGCCGGAGTATTGAAAGATGGGAAATGGTCCAGACTGATTTATCTGGATTGTGATCCTGAAAATAATTTTCTTCCTTCTCTTCCGGAAGAAAAAGCGGATGTGATATTTCTCTGTTTCCCTAATAACCCGACAGGCGAAGCGATAAGCAGACCTGAACTAAAGAAATGGGTTGATTATGCGAGAGAGAACGGTTCGCTTATTATTTTTGATTCAGCTTACGAGGCTTTTGTCAGAAATCCTGATATCGTGAGGTCAATCTATGAGATAGAAGGAGCGAAGGAGGTTGCTATAGAAATCAGAAGTTTCTCAAAGACGGCAGGTTTTACGGGATTGCGTTGCGGCTACACTGTTGTTCCGCGTGAGCTTAAGGGAACTTATAAGGATGGCACACAAGTGGCTTTAAATTCTCTATGGAACCGCCGTCAGACCACAAAATTCAATGGTGCTTCCTATGTTGCTCAAAAGGGAGCGGCTGCAGTCTATACTCCTGAAGGAATGGCAGACGTAAGAAAGGCAACCGATTATTATCTTGCTAATGCCGCCCTTATAAGACAGACTCTCATCTCAAAGGGATATAAGGCTTTCGGAGGCGAGAATTCACCTTATGTGTGGGCGACCGCTGACAATGGAGAGGATTCATGGAACTTGTTTGGAAAATTGCTTGAGGAGTATGGATTCTCCACGACTCCCGGTTCCGGATTCGGATCAAAGGGAGACGGCTATATTCGCCTGACCGGTTTCAACAGCCGGGAAAATACGGAAAAGGCAATGAGCAAGATAAAATAAGAACAATAGACATTAAAACACAATATATTATTATGTCCGACTTAAGATTCAGAAGTGTTGAGGAAGCTTCCTCACGTAAAGCAGTAAAAGTCGAGCTGCCCAAAGAGAGGGTAGACAAGTATTATGCTGAAAAGGTTTTCAACCGTCAGAAAATGTTTGAATACCTTCCTGCGAAGACATACGAAGCGCTCGTAAAGGCTATTGATAATAAGGAGCCTCTGAGCAGAGAAGTGGCAGACAGTGTTGCCGATGGTATGAAACGCTGGGCTGTTGAACAAGGTGCGCGCCACTATACTCACTGGTTCCAGCCTATGACCGGCGGCACGGCTGAAAAGCATGATGCATTTATTGAACATGATGGCAAGGGCGGTGTGATCGAAACTTTCTCAGGCAAACTTCTCGTGCAGCAGGAACCTGATGCATCAAGTTTTCCTAACGGTGGCATCCGAAATACTTTTGAAGCAAGAGGATATTCAGCATGGGATATTTCCTCTCCGGCATTCATTGTAGACAATACACTCTGTATCCCTACAATTTTCATTTCTTATACCGGAGAGGCTCTTGACTATAAGACTCCTCTTCTGAGAGCCCTGAATGCTGTAGACAAGGCAGCTACAAGAGTGGCAAGATTCTTTGACCCGAAGGTGAATCATGTTCAGTGTTACCTCGGATGGGAACAGGAGTATTTCCTTGTAGACGAAGCTCTCTATGCAGCTCGTCCTGACCTTGTGATGACAGGGCGTACTCTTATGGGTCATGAGAGCGCCAAGAACCAGCAGCTCGAAGACCATTATTTCGGATCAATACCCAGCAGGGTAGAGGCATTTATGCTCGACCTCGAGATCGAATGTCATCGTCTCGGCATTCCTGCAAAGACCCGTCATAACGAGGTTGCGCCCAACCAGTTTGAGCTTGCGCCTATATTTGAGGAGGCAAACCTTGCAAACGACCATAACCTTCTCCTTATGTCAGTAATGAATGAGGTTGCAAGGCGTCATAATTTCCGCGTGCTTCTTCATGAAAAGCCTTTTGCCGGAATAAATGGTAGCGGTAAACACAATAACTGGAGTCTCGGAACGGACACCGGAAAGCTTCTCTTTGCGCCAGGCAAGACTCCGAAAGATAATCTTGAATTCATTGTGTTCGTCAGCAATGTCATGGCTGCCGTCTATAAGCACAATGCTCTTCTGAAGGCATCAATCATGTCGGCTACCAATGCACACCGTCTGGGCGCTAATGAAGCCCCTCCGGCAATTATTTCAATGTTCCTCGGCAGCCAGCTGACCGAAATTCTTGACAGCATTGAAAAGAATGAGACGGATGCCATCATGCTTCAGGGCAAGGAAGGAATGCGTCTTGACGTGAACCAGATTCCGGAGCTTATCATCGATAACACTGACCGCAACCGAACAAGTCCGTTTGCCTTCACAGGTAATCGCTTTGAATATCGAGCTGTCGGTTCTTCAGCTAACTGTGCCTCAGCCCTTATCTCTCTGAACGCAGCTGTAGCTTCCGAACTTGACGAATTCGCTGATAGAGTAGAGAAGAGGGTGGCTAAGGGAGAAAATCTTGATAAAGTTCTTCTTGACGAAGCTCGAAGAAACATAATCTTCTCTCGTAAGATTCAGTTTGACGGCAACGGCTATTCAGATGAATGGAAGGAAGAGGCTAAACGTCGCGGTCTGGATACGGAATCTTCTGCCCCAATCATGTTCGATTCCTATCTTTCACCTTCAAGTATTGAGATGTTCAAGAAGATGGGTCTTTTCACAGAGAAGGAATTGCAGGCTCGTAACGAGGTGAAGTGGGAGCTCTATACTAAGAAAATTCAGATTGAGGCTCGCGTACTCGGCGATTTGGCAGTGAACCATATTATCCCGGCAGCTGTCTCATATCAGCGACTCCTTGTTGACAATGTGTTCAAGGTTAAGGAATTGTTTGATGCTGAGACCGCAAAGAAAATTGCAGGAGAGGATCTGAAGTCGATTGAGAAGATGGCAGAGCACATGACTCAGATCAAGCAGCTTGTCGACAAGATGATTTCAGCAAGAAAGGTTGCCAATAAGATTGAGAGCGAAAGAGAGAAAGCTATAGCATATCATGACGACCTCGTTCCAGCC
>JAIDPA010000318.1 GCA_029062985.1 Muribaculaceae bacterium | reverse complement strand
ATTCGAGCATATTCAAAGTGATATTTTCGATCATATTTATGCAATTGTAGATTACTTCGGAATAAAAATCTTCCAGACGCCGACAGGCTCTGATTTGAAAAATATCAGGATTGAGAAATAATCAAAAGAAGATTCGCCTCTAAAAGTTTGATAAGTTAACTTTTAGGGGCGAATCAATTATGTCAATAAATTAGTGTTACCATTCAGGATTTATAGCGCCACGACCGTCAAGGAGTTTAAATAATTGGTCAGCTGCGCATTTTGTCTCCACTTTCTTCACAACATCAGTGACAGTACCGTCGGGATTACAAACGAATGTGGTGCGCACGATTCCCATATATTCCCTTCCTGCCATTTTCTTTTTCTGCCAGACGCCTGCTGTCTGGCAAAGAGTAGTGTCGACATCTGACACAAGCGGAAACGGCAGATTATTTTTCTCAGCGAATTTCTTATGGCTTGCTTCAGAATCCTTGCTGACTCCAATGACCTGATACCCCATATTCTTGAAAGTTTCATAGTTGTCGCGGAAACTTACTGCTTCTGCCGTGCAGCCCGGTGTGCTGTCCTTCGGATAGAAATATATTATGAACTTCTCGCATTTGAAATCAGAAAGGCGCACGTCATTACCATTACTGTCTTTGCCGAGCAGGTCGGGCATCTTATCTCCTATGTTCATCTGGAATCTTTTTACGGGTTATAAACTAAAAATTACATTTTCACAAAAAAGAAAGCCGAAGTCGCCGAAATAATCGGTGTCTCCGGCTTTCAATATGTAAACAAAGAAAGTATCAGTCAAGTTTAAGGACAGCGAGAAAAGCTTTCTGGGGCACCTCCACCGATCCAATCTGTTTCATTCTCTTCTTTCCCGCCTTCTGTTTCTCAAGAAGTTTTCTCTTTCGGGAAATATCACCTCCATAACATTTAGCCGTTACATCCTTTCGAACTGCCTTGATCGTTTCCCTTGCAATAATTTTGGCACCTATGGCAGCCTGGATAGCGATATCGAATTGCTGGCGGGGGATAAGTTCTTTAAGCTTCTCACACATCCTCCTTCCGAATCTGACAGCATTGTCGGCATGTGTGAGTGTTGACAGGGCATCCACGCTTTCTCCATTCAGCAGAATATCAAGCTTGACAAGTTTTGACTCCCTGAAATCATGAAGATGATAATCAAAAGAAGCATAACCTTTTGATATGGATTTCAGTTTGTCATAGAAGTCAATGACGATTTCTCCCAAAGGCATATCAAATGTTATTTCCATTCGGTTGCCTGAGATATATTCCTGCTTAACCAGTTCTCCCCTCTTGCTCAGACAAAGTGTCATTATCGGGCCGATATAATCAGCTGCCGTTATTATTGTTGCCCGGATGTAAGGCTCTTCTATGTGGTCAATGAGAGTTGCCTCCGGAAGTCCTGACGGATTATGAACCTCGGTGCATCCTCCTTTTTTATCGTAGACTTTATAGGAAACGTTAGGAACAGTCGTTATGACATCCATGTCAAATTCTCTTCCCAGACGCTCCTGAATAATTTCCATGTGGAGCAGCCCGAGGAAGCCGCAGCGGAAACCGAAACCGAGAGCAGCTGATGATTCCGGCTGAAATGTCAGGGAAGCATCATTCAGCTGCAATTTCTCAAGGGACGCCCGCAGATTCTCGAAATCTTCGGTTTCGATAGGATATACCCCCGCAAACACCATTGGCTTTACTTCTTCAAAACCATCAATTGCTTTGTCGCAAGGGTTATTCACGTGAGTGATTGTGTCTCCGACCTTTACTTCTTTAGACGACTTGATGCCGGAGATTATATATCCTACGTTGCCCGCAGAGAGCTCCTTCCGTGGAGACATTTCGAGCTTAAGCACTCCAATCTCATCAGCATGATATTCCTTCCCTGTGGATACAAATTTTACGAAATCACCTGTTTTAAGCGTTCCGTTGACAATTTTAAAATATGCTATAATTCCTCTGAAAGGATTGAAAACAGAATCAAAGATGAGAGCCTGTAGTGGAGCTTCCGGATCACCCTTGGGAGCAGGCACTCTTTCTACAATAGCTTTTAAAACATCATCAATGCCCATTCCTGTTTTCCCGCTTGCCCTTATGACATCTTCAGGATCACAGCCCAGAAGGTCACATATCTGATCCTCTACTTCATCAGGTTTTGCACTGTCAAGATCGCATTTATTTATGACCGGGATAATCTCAAGGTCATTATCAATTGCCATGTAAAGGTTGGAAATTGTTTGTGCCTGAATTCCCTGAGATGCATCCACTATGAGCAATGCGCCCTCACATGCCGCTATCGAGCGTGAAACCTCATAAGAAAAGTCAACGTGTCCCGGAGTGTCAATCAGGTTAAGCACATATTTCTCGCCATTCAGTTCATAATCCATTTGAATGGCATGGCTCTTTATGGTGATGCCTCTTTCGCGCTCGAGATCCATATCATCAAGCACCTGTGCTTCCATATCCTTGGCGGCAACAGTATTCGTACGCTCGAGAAGACGGTCAGCAAGTGTAGATTTACCGTGATCAATGTGAGCGATTATACAGAAATTTCGGATATTCTTCATCTTATAATTTTTTCAGCTGCAAAAATAATCATTTTTCATGAGAAATCAGAAATTAAAAAATTTTTTACCCTTTCCATGCAGTATTTTCAATATTTTTACGTCTTCTTAATAAACGGGAGTTTGGGAGTTTGAGGTAAAAAATTTTTGTAAATAATTGGCTTTAAATTTGGTAGAGTCAATTTTTCTTTG
>JAIDPA010000317.1 GCA_029062985.1 Muribaculaceae bacterium | reverse complement strand
CTCGAAATCCCGCAGACTCATCCCTGCTGAACCTATCGCATACCCGAGAAGATCAAGTGTTGCAGACTGTGTAGAGATGTCCCACGGGCTTCTCTGGGCGCCATTTATCCTCCACTTCATGTGCATTCCGGATATTATTTCCGTCCGACAATCCGGAAACCATCTGCCTTCGTTTCTTCAAGCTCTGTTTTCATGTAATCGGTCATGACCCAACTTTGAGCTATATGCTTCCAACCGCATATAAAGGTGAACAGAATAAATTGAAGAAAGACGTGCAGAGGTTCTATTTTATCGTAATTTTTGTTTCATTGGTCGTAAAATTTTTAATTTAAATATAAATTTTGATTACTTTTGCAAAAGAAATGTTTTTAGGCTCATGGAGTGAAACTGTGAGATGTTTCTGAAATTTTAATTCTTATTCAGAAAGGAGTATATTTTATTCTATCAACTTAATAATTATGAAAAAGTGTATCAATTTCTTCATGCTGTTGGTTATGGTGCTTGCCCTTGCCGGGTGTGGTGCCAACGACAGAATGCTGAAAGCTCAAATTGAAAATGGTAAAAAGCATTGCCCTATCAGTCTTGGAATGGCAGGCAAACTCACAAGTATGTCATACGATGACAGCAACCGCGAAGTGAAGTTTGTCATAACACTCAACAAACAGGTTTCCGATATCAAAAATCTTCAGGCGGATCCGGAATCTGCAAGACAGACAATGCGTCTTGCCCTTCAGAAAGGTAACATGAAACAACTCCTTGAGATGATGGTCGATGCTGAAGCTTCTCTGAACATTACCTATAAAAACAAAGGCAGCAAAGAAGAATTTGTTCTGAATTTCTCTTCAGAGGAATTGAAAAACATCCTTGACAACCCAATGACCGAAGAAGAAACAAATAAGCTGATGCTTCAGACACAGATAAATAGCGAAAAGAACCGTCTCCCCTATAAAATTGAAAAAGGACTTAATGTCGTAGGCATTGAAGACAACGGCAGTTCACTTGTTTACGTTTGTGAAGTTGACGAAGATCTCTATGATATTGATGAAATGGGAAAAGCAAAAGAAGAACTGAAGGATAATATGAGAAAAATGATGAAGGATCGTGCCATGCGTCAGCAGGCTGAAATTTTGTCATCTCTCAACAAGGGTTTCGAGTATAAATACGTGGGTAAAACTTCAGGAAAAAATGTTATTGTGGCTTTCTCAAGTGCTGAATTGGGTGAGATAGTAGGTAAGAAATAAAAACTATCCTCTTTGGTACGTAATAAAGACACTTAATCACCGGGTGGAGCTAATTTCTTCACCCGGTAATTTTTTAATTCTATAGTTATGAAATGTGTTATTGTCGACGACCTCCCCATTGCACGCAAAGGGATGCGTCGTCTAATTGAATCACGCCCGGAACTTGATCTCGTCGGGGCATTTGACAGTGCCGAAGAACTTCTGAACCGAATTGAACAAAAGGATATAGATTTAATTTTCCTTGATATCAGGATGCCGGGTCTCTCCGGGTTACAATTTGCACGTCTTCTTCCTCCGGAGGTTATGATAATCTTTACAACTGCTTTCTCGGAATATGCACTTGAAAGTTACGATTTAAATGCGATAGATTATCTCGTAAAACCTATCGACCCTGAGAAATTCAACCGTGCAGTAGATAAAGCCCTGACGAAATCTATTCAGAGAGATGCCTTTCTTAAACTTAATAAAATTATTTCCGGAAACAACGATTTTATTACTGTTAAGTCTGACAGAAAATATATACGCCTGAGACAGGATGATATCCTGTTTATAGAGGGTTGTAAAGATATGGTGGTTTTTCATCTTGAAAAAGAAAAGATATATTCAAGAGCTACATTGAAGTCTGTAAACGAGATACTACCTGAAACGAAATTTTTAAGGATTAATAAATCATACATAGTAAACCGTGACAAAATAACGTCATTCGATAATAATGATATTTTTATAGGTAATTATGAAATTGCCATCGGGCCGACTTATCATCTTCAGGTCATGAATTTCCTTCTCCCTTAGAACACATCCCTTAATTTATTCAGACACTCATTTTGATAATTTCCTTTAATTTATTAACTTTGCTATTCTTCAATTCTTATTTTGCAGGTTTAAGTTGAGACTGCGAAATTTAACTCATCTTTAATAAATAAAATTTTTCAAAATGAAAGAATCTGTTCATACTGAAAAAGCACCCGCTGCTATCGGTCCTTATTCCCAGGCTGTGAAAGCCGGAAATTTGATTTTTGTCTCCGGACAACTTCCCATAAATGCCGCTACCGGAGCAATGCCTGAAGACATTAAGGCTCAGACAGACCAAAGCATCGAGAACATTAAAGCCATTCTTGAGGCTGTCGGGGCTTCTCTTGAAAATGTGGTGAAGACTACAGTTTTCCTCGCCGACATGAGTCTCTTCGGAGAAATGAATGAAGTTTATGCTTCTCATTTTAATTCTCCATATCCTGCAAGAGCCGCTTTTGCTGTCAAAGAGCTTCCAAAGAAAGCTTTAGTAGAAATTGAAGTCATTGCTTCAATTTGATAATTTTCCTCTCTCCTTAATAATTTACTCCATTTCGAGAATCATAAAGCTAAGAATGCTGTCTAATGGTAAGCTATCTGCAGATTGAGAAATTAACAAAATCGTTTGGCGACAGAGTCCTATTTGCCGACGTAACCTTAGGAATATATCAAGGTGATAAAATAGGACTGATTGCTGCCAATGGAGCCGGCAAAACCACATTCCTTAATATAATTGCCGGCAGTGAAGACTACGATTCGGGTAATGTCGTCTTCCGTAATGATTTAAGGATTGGATACCTTCCTCAGCTCCCACCTTTTGACCCTGAACAATCTGCACTTGACTACGCTACACCTGCCCCTCAACGCCAGGATGATTTTACGTGTGCCGACCGTGCCCGTCAGCTCCTTTCTCAATTCAGAATTTCGGATGTCAATCAGAAGATGGGAACTCTCTCCGGAGGACAGGTTAAAAGAGTCGCTCTGGCAAAAGTTCTTTTGTCAGAACCGGATCTCCTTATTCTTGACGAACCCACCAACCATCTTGACATTGACATGATTGAATGGCTGGAGAATTATTTATCCCGCCAAAAGATTACACTCCTGATGGTCACTCACGACAGATATTTCCTGGATAAAGTATGCAATAAAATTATTGAAATTGACAGAGGGGAAATTTTCTCATATCAGGGAAATTATGACTATTATCTCGAAAAGAGGCAGGAAAGATACGACTCAATGAATGCTGAGCTTGCTAAAGTCAAGAATCTCCTGCGCACCGAGCTCGACTGGATGCGCCGGCAACCGCAGGCTCGTGGCTCAAAAGCAAAATACAGAATCGACAATTTTCATCAATTGGAAGCAAGGAGCAAAATCAATCTTTCCTCTCGTGAGTTAGATCTTGGGCAGGCTTCAGCATATATTGGTTCCAAAATATTTGAGGCGCATAATGTTTCGAAAGCTTTTGGTGAAACCAAAATTCTCGATAATTGGAATTACACTTTCGCAAGATATGAAAAGGTAGGCATAGTCGGCGACAACGGAGTCGGAAAGTCTTCGTTCATAAAACTCCTCCTTGGAGAGCTTGAGCCCGACAGCGGTAATTTTGAAATAGGGCAAACTGTCCGCTGGGGTTATTACAGTCAGGAAGGTATGACAGGGTTTGATGAGAAAAAGAAAGTTATTGATGCCGTCAGAGAAATTGCTGAGGAAGTCAGAATTGATGAGAAAACCAGACTTTCGGCGTCTCAATTCCTCTCAAGATTTCTTTTCACTCCTGACACGCAGCAGAAATATATCTATAAATTAAGCGGCGGAGAACGCAGGCGTCTTTATCTTGCCACAGTCTTGATGAGAAATCCGAATTTCCTCATCCTTGACGAACCCACCAATGATCTGGATATCCTGACTCTTTCCGTTCTGGAAGATTATCTTGCCGGTTTTAAAGGTTGTGTTATAGTGGTCAGTCACGACCGTTTTTTCCTTGATAGAATTGCAGACCATCTTTTTATTTTTAAAGGGAATGGAGTAGTTAAGGATTTTCCCGGCGATTATTCCACCTATCGGCATTGTCTTCAGGAGGAACTTAAGGAACAAAAAATGTTGGAGGAAGCGAAAAATGATAACTCCATTAAAAATTCGCAACAGAAACCGCGTCAGGAACGTAAACCAAAACTTTCTTATAAGGAGAAAAAGGAGCTTGAACAACTGACGGAAAAGGTTGAAAAATTGGAATCCGAGAAATCATCTCTTGAGGCTAAAATGTCATCGGGCACGATGACTGTCGATCAAATAACTAATGCCGGCACAAGGATGGGAGAAATTATCAACGAAATTGATGAAGCTGAATTTCGTATTCTTGAATTAATGGAAAAGGAGGAATCATGAAAAAGAAATTTATTCTGTCGCTCGTTTCGTTTATGTTTTTTTCTTTGGCGGATTCCAAAATTCCTGTCAATCTTCTTCCCTCTGAATCAGAAGCAAAAGCTATGCTCACAGAAGCAGATGATTTTATTGATTCCTTCCCGGAGGGGTATCAGGATAGAATGGCTAACGCCGTCAGTCATGCTGCCAGGGGAATGACCGGCGAACTTGACAAAATCAGAAAAAATACCAACTCTAAAGGTACTGTTTCAAAAAACGTAATTGTCTCAGATTTTTACGGAAAAGACAGTAGCTTAAATCACGCCTTGCGGTTATACAGGCCGCTTGACTGCTCTACTCCCCTTCCTCTGTTAATCTTTATACACGGCGGAGGATGGTGTTTAGGGAATGTCGCCACATCTTCAGAATTCTGTTCCCAAGTAGCAGCTTCCGGAAAAGCAATGGTGCTTGCTGCAGATTATTCATTATCACCGGAAAATAAATTTCCTGCCGGAATAGATGATTGTTTCCGGGCAATAAATTTTGCTGTTTCCAATATGGAAAAATGGAACGTCAAATCATTAAATTTATGTGGAGAGGGAGCAGGTGCGAATATCGCGCTGGCAGCCGTTTTATCTTCAGAGGATTCAGATAAAGATTTTTTCAAACTTATAAAATCGATTATCCTTTTCGATCCGGTTGTAAAAATATCGCCCGAAAAAACTGCGTCCTGGAAAAAATATTCCCGTGGCTACGGACTCGACTCCCGCCTTATGGAAGCTTTCTCGACAACTTACATTTCCTCTGCCGACACATCTCTCAATATGACGGACCCTTTAATTTCTCCTTTCTTTGCAAATGAAAGATCATTAAAAAAACTTCCTCCGGTTTTAATAATAAATTCTGAACGTGATATTCTTTTTGATCAAGGAGTGGAATTCTCAAAAAAACTGGATTCCATAGGAGTTGAAGTAGATAATGTGGTCTTTCCGGGAACTGTTCATTCATTTGTTTCAGCGCAAGGTCAGCCCACAGCACTTGCAAAAGCCGTACAACTCACAGAATATTTTCTTTCTTCTGAAATATAAAAAGCCTTTATCTGTCGCCATACTCAACCAGTAATTTTTGTGCTTTATCCCAATCTTTCTCAAAGATTACTACTGACACTCCGTCAAAAATTGGCACATACAGATTATTCTCATTTCTGACAAGAGCCGGTATGCCATGACTTTCAAGCATACCCTTCACTATGTATGCCTCTTCTAAAGTGGAATATGTTACTAATGTCACTGTTGAATCCATAATTGCAAAATTATTAATAAAAATTTAAAATAAAAAATTGAGACCGATCACCCTCACGGGCTTCCGGTCTCTGCTGATGAAACATTTCAATTACTCTTATTTCTATTGTCTATGTTCAGATTCGATTCTGTTTAAAGCCTTTTCAGCTCAGGGGAATCATTTTCAGATTACACCCTGGCCCATCATAGCGTCAGCAACCTTCATGAAGCCTGCAATGTTTGCACCCTTCATATAGTTGATGTAGCCATCAGGCTGTTTGCCATACTTCACGCATTCGCTATGAATTGACTCCATAATCTGGTGAAGTTTAGCATCTACTTCAGCTGCGCTCCACATGAGGTGTTCTGCATCCTGAGTCATTTCAAGACCTGAAACTGCCACACCACCTGCGTTTACAGCTTTACCCGGTGCGTATGGCACCTTAGCTGCTATAAAGGCATCAATAGCCTCAGGTGTGCAACCCATGTTGGAGACTTCTGCGCAAAGCATAACGCCGTTATCAATCAGCATCTTTGCATCCTCGCCGTTAAGCTCATTCTGAGTGGCGCAAGGAAGAGCGATGTCTACCTTCTGTTCCCATGGCTTCTTGCCGGGGAAGAAAGTTGAACCGGGGAATTTCTCTGCGTATGGAGCGACTATGTCATTACCTGTTGCACGAAGCTCAAGCATGTATTCAATCT
>JAIDPA010000316.1 GCA_029062985.1 Muribaculaceae bacterium | reverse complement strand
ATTATTATTAGAGTGATACCCATTATTTTCTTCTTATACATAAAAAATTATAAAAAAGGATATGTTGCCATCAAAATTCTATGAGGCAACATATCCAATTATTTGATTAAGCTTACTTAAGGATTAATCCTCGATTGCAGCCTGCGCCGCAGCTACGCGTGCGATGGGCACACGATAGGGTGAGCAGCTGACGTAGTTCATGCCGAGTTTAGCGCAGAATTTAACGCTTGAAGGTTCGCCACCGTGTTCGCCGCAGATACCAACCTTGAGGTCAGGATTTGTGGAGCGACCTTTCTTAACACCCATTTCTACAAGCTGACCAACACCTTCCTGATCGAGAACCTCGAACGGATCAACCTTAATGATTCCCTGTTCTTTGTAGAATTTGAGGAATTTTGGAGCGTCATCACGAGAATAACCGAAGGTCATCTGAGTGAGGTCGTTCGTACCGAATGAGAAGAAATCGGCTACTTCCGCAATCTTATTGGCAGTCAATGCAGCACGAGGCACCTCAATCATTGTGCCCACTTTATAGTGGAGAGATTCTCCTCTTTCTTCAAATACCTTTGCAGCTGTGCGGTTGATGATGTCTGCCTGATTCTGAAGCTCCTTGAGAACACCAACGAGAGGAACCATGATTTCCGGCTCTACCTTAATGCCACGTTTCTTGCAGTTGAGGGCAGCTTCAATGATTGCACGAGTCTGCATTTCAGTGATTTCAGGATATGTGATGCCAAGACGGCAGCCACGGTGTCCGAGCATCGGGTTGAACTCTTCAAGAGAATCAACTTTAGCCTTAACTTCTTCCAGAGTAAGACCCATTTCCTCTGCAAGCTCCTTCTGTGTAGCAGTCTGGTGAGGAACAAATTCATGCAACGGTGGGTCAAGGAGACGGATAGTAACGCCGAAGCCATCCATTGCTTCAAAGATACCTTCAAAGTCGCCACGTTGCATCGGGAGAAGCTTGTCAAGAGCAGTGCGACGTCCTTCTTCATCAGAAGCAAGAATCATCTCACGAACAGCCTTGATACGGTCGCCTTCGAAGAACATGTGCTCAGTGCGGCAGAGACCAATACCCTGAGCGCCGAAATGACGAGCTTGTTTTGCATCACGCGGAGTGTCAGCGTTTGTGCGGACAAGAGTCTTGGTGTATTTAGCAGCAAGATTCATGATTTTGCCGAAGTCACCGTCAAGTTCCGGTTCACGAGTCGGCACCTGACCGTCATAAACTTCACCTGTAGAACCATTCAGAGAAATCCAGTCGCCTTCATGGTAAACCTTACCACCCATTTCAACTGTCTTTTCTTTATAGTCAACCTTGATTTCACCTGCGCCGGAAACACAGCATTTGCCCATGCCGCGAGCCACTACTGCTGCGTGGCTTGTCATACCGCCGCGCATTGTAAGGATACCCTGAGCAACCGCCATACCGCGGAGGTCTTCCGGAGAAGTCTCGATACGGACAAGCACAACTTTCTTCTTCTTTTCAGCCCAAGCCTCAGCGTCGTCAGCCTGGAAAACAATCTGACCTGCTGCTGCACCCGGAGAAGCGGGAAGACCTTTAGCCACAACAGTAGCTTTCTTAATATCGCTCTTGTCAAATACAGGGTGGAGGAGCTCATCAAGTTTCTGAGGCTCCATACGGAGAAGGGCAGTCTTTTCATCAATCATGCCTTCCTGCATGAGGTCGCAAGCAATCTTCACCATAGCTGCGCCTGTGCGCTTACCGTTACGGGTCTGGAGCATCCAGAGTTTGCCATCCTGAATTGTGAACTCCATATCCTGCATATCCTTGTAATAATCCTCAAGTTTATGTGCGATAGTGATAAGTTCGGCAGCGCAATCCGGCATTGATTCTTCAAGAGCGGGATATTTTTCGCGGCGAACTTCTTCAGAAATGCCCTGAAGAGCAGCCCAGCGACGTGAACCTTCGATTGTGATCTGCTGAGGAGTGCGGACACCGGCAACAACGTCTTCACCCTGAGCATTGATAAGGTATTCACCGTTGAAAATATTTTCGCCTGTAGCGGCATCACGGCTGAATGCAACACCTGTCGCAGAGTTATTGCCCATGTTGCCGTAAACCATAGCC
>JAIDPA010000315.1 GCA_029062985.1 Muribaculaceae bacterium | reverse complement strand
TTGAGCCTCTTGTCGGATTCGAACCAACGACCCCGAGATTACAAATCACGTGCTCTGGCCAACTGAGCTAAAGAGGCGTTAAATTTCGTTTCGCTACATGGTCAAACCGAAATTCGACTGCAAAGTTACTGCTTTTTTCTCACACTCCAAATTTTTTGGCAACTTTTTTTCATTATTTTTTCGCCAATATTTGGTTTTTTCTGTCAATAACCTTCATAATTTTTTGATTCTCAGCTCATGAAATGAGGGATATTTTTTTATCAATATCCCTCATTTTTATTGAGCCATATACCCAAAAATCATTCTACCGTGACTGATTTTGCCAGATTGCGAGGCATGTCTACATTCTTCCCCTTATTGATGGCTATATAATAGCTCAAAAGCTGAAGAGGGATGCTCGTGATGATCGGAGTCAGACATTCCGGCATTTCAGGCACCTCCAGCACATGATCGGCTATGTTATGTATCACAGGGTCTCCTTCAGTCACAATCGCTATTATGGAGCCTCCGCGTGCCTTCACCTGCTGAACATTATTGACGATCTTGTCATATAGATGATCATTGGGCGCTATAATGACGCTCGGCATCTCCTCGTCAATAAGGGCTATCGGTCCGTGCTTCATCTCGGCTGCCGGATACCCTTCGGCGTGTATGTAGGAGATTTCCTTCAGCTTCAATGCTCCCTCGAGGGCTACCGGATAGCTGTAGCCTCTGCCAAGATAGAGGAAATTGCGCGCATAGGTATATATTGCCGAAAGACGCTCTATCTTGTCGTTCAGCTTCAGAACCTTTTCTACGGCTTTCGGAATCTTAAGGATTGCCTTCCCGATTTCTTCTATCTCCTCTTTTGCCATCGTGCCTTTCAGCCGGGCTATTGAGAGAGCAAGCATTGTCAGCACCATCACCTGCCCGGTGAATGCCTTAGTCGAAGCCACTCCTATCTCCGGTCCGACATGAATATAGGTGCCGCTGTCTGTCTCGCGCGGAATCGAACTGCCGACGACATTGCTTATGCCGTATACGAAAGCACCCATTTTCTTGGCAATCTTAATTGCCGCAAGCGTATCAGCTGTCTCTCCGCTCTGGGAAATGGCAATGACTATATCTTTTTCATCGAGCACCGGATTGGAGTATCTGAACTCACTCGCATACTCCACCTCCACCGGAATACGGCACATATCCTGAATAAGATACTTACCCAGAAGCGCAGCATGCCATGAAGTGCCGCACGCCACGATGAGTATTCTTTTGGCATTAAGAAATTTTTCCTTATTGTCGCTGACGCCGGAGACCATCACTTTCTTTCCTCCGTTGACCACTCTGCCGCGTATGCAATCATGAAGTGTAGCCGGCTGCTCAAATATCTCTTTCAGCATAAAATGAGGGTATCCCCCCTTTTCAAGCTGCGAAATGCTCATTTCAAGGGTAGTCACGTCTATCTGTGCCTCTTTATTTTCAAGAGTGACAAGTTTCAGAGGCTCTCCCCTCTCGATTATTGCCACTTCCTCATCCTTAAGATAGACACACTCCTTTGTGTATTCCACAAAAGGTGTAGCGTCAGAAGCAAGGAATGTCTCATTATCGCCTATCCCTATGACGAGAGGAGAGCTTTTTCTCGCGGCAATAATCCTGTCGGGATTATTTTTCTCCACGACGGCAATGGCATACGCTCCGACCACCTGCTTCAAAGCCTCCCTTACGGCATCAAGCAGGCTGCAATTGTTCTTCACCTTTATATACTCGATAAGCTGCACCAGGACTTCGGTGTCTGTGTCGGAATGGAATTTACATCCATGCTGCGCAAGAGCATCCTTAAGCACCTTATAATTCTCGATTGTCCCGTTATGCACAAGGGCAAGATTTCCATCTTCGCTGAAATGAGGATGGGCATTGCTGTCGCTGGGTTCTCCGTGAGTTGCCCATCGTGTATGTGCAATCCCCGCCTTTGCTTCCAGATCCTTATTGACGCAAAAGTTTTCAAGATTGCTCACCTTACCCATTGCCTTATATACATTGAGTTTGCCGGAAGGATTTACGAGAGCTATTCCGGCACTGTCGTAACCACGGTATTCAAGACGATGCAGCCCCTTGATAAGGACATCATAAACATTACCGTCGCCAATATATCCTACTATTCCACACATATCAAACATTAGCGGCTCCCACGCAGTGCAGGAAGAGCACTTCGCCGGTAGCCATTCTTTACAATTAGGTTAGACATTGAGGCAAAATCATTTGCCCTATCTCATATAAATCCCCATACACACAATTAAAAAGGGGATTTCAGACAATTCTCTTTGAAGTAAACGCCATTGCATTACTAATATTGCATAAATAAATTGAAATTTGAAATTTAGCCCCGAGTCTCAAGCCTCGAACCTCGAACCTTGAGCCTTGAGCCGCGAACCTTGAGCCTCTACAGTTTGCTTTTTAAAATTTATTTTTATAAATTTGCACTGCCTTACCACAACAACCATTATCAATGAAACTACAATTAAGATTCACATACATAATTCTCTCATTCTTCAGTCTCTTTTCAGTCCTTTTCTTATCTTGCGGAGAGTCGATAAAGAATCCCCATCTCCTGCAGGCAGAATCCCTCGTAGAGTTTTATCCTGACAGTGCCCTCTCCTTATTAAATAATATTACACCCTCCGAACTCAGCAACGATGACGAAAAAATGCTTCGACGTCTGCTTATTCTGGCAGCTAAGGATAGAAAATATGAGGGGCAACCCGATTCAGTGGAAATAAAAGCCCTGCTCAACTATTTTATCTGCAATGACCGTTTGCGCAGAATCCATCCTCTGGTGTATTATTATGC
>JAIDPA010000314.1 GCA_029062985.1 Muribaculaceae bacterium | reverse complement strand
GCTATAAACCTGAGTACCTCAATTTCGCGCGAAGAAAGCTCACCCGGCTGCTCATTTCCTTTTATATCTTTTAAAAATCGTGAAATAATTGCCACTATGTCACTCTCGTCGGAGGAGACACTTACTGTTGCAAGTCCGTTTTTACAATTTGCATGACTCTTTACGTCTCCAATTATCAACGTACGAACTTTTCTTGGAAGAAAAAAATCAAGTGCCTCCACAAACACTTTTGGAGAAATTATGAAAACATCAAATTTTTCAACCATACTTTCCATATCGTTGAAACCTGAAAAGTATTCCGAGGAAGCTCCCAAATCATCTTTCAGAAGTGTCCGCAGTCCGAGAGATTCAAGTGTGTTGAATCCCACTAAGGCAATATTTAGAACCTCTCCCATAAACTTTAGCATTGAGGTGTTTCGAATTTTCCTCCTATCATAGGAATCAGGATACGCCGGCGAATACGATTGTTCTGACGGATATCCTTTTGGAGAGAAAATACTGCTGTTATGACCGCAACACAAAGATTATGGTCGTAGTCACCATGAAGATGGGCAACAAAAAAATATAATAAGTCATGGAGTTTTTCCTCAACCTCTGAATGCATCCCGGCATGTTCAAGATAATCTTCAGGAGCGAATCCCTCTCTAAGAGAGGGATATAATATCTGAGTGTCATACTGAATGCAATCCCTTAGCTGCGCACTTGCCTCACCATAAAATCTCTGAAGCATCGAAAGATTATTATTCATTCCGCTTCTTGACATCAATGAGCTGAAATGCCGGTCGATATTGGGGAGTAAGGCGTGAAGATAATAAAAATCGGTTTTCTCAAGATAGTCAATTGTCTTTGCCAGTGAAAATGTATCTCGCGAATTCTGAGGAAAATACTGTTCATCAAGAAAAGTATTTACTACTGACAGAAAAAAAGCTACATCAATTCCCTGCTTCCGGCAAATGGAATCAATACTTTCATCCCCTACACCGATAGTCACACCCAGACGGTCAATTACTGAAATAAGAGAAGGCTGTGCCATGACAGCCTCCGAAAGTCTTGAATCCTTATTATAGATTGTCATTATCAACGGTTTTAAAGGTTGCAAGCTTTAATTGAAGAAAGATGAGGATAAAGTTAGAATCCCCCTTCGCCTCCTTACTTTACGACAATTGTGGCATTCTGCGTGATGATAATGTCGACACCAACATCATGGGGTTCCACCGGCACCTCATCCACAAGTTGAAATTCATAACCGACTCCGACTTTAGTAGCTTTTGTAGTTTTGAGAAGACGGTCATAGAATCCTTTACCTCTTCCAAGACGATTTCCGTTTCTGTCGTATGCCACAGCAGGCACGATAATCAGCTCTATCTCCTCAGGATCTATCACATTGTCGCCCGTTGGTTCTTCTATATGGAAGCTTCCAAGTTCGAGGCGACTTTCATCGTAAGGAAGAATTTCAAGATTGACTCCGTTGACACGCGGCAGATAGAAATGCTTCCTGCTCCCCCATTTTCCAAGGAAAGCATGAGTATAGAGTTCATCCGGCAATGAGTGATACATCAGAATATGGTCAGCCAGAATAAAGGCAGCCGTTTGTTCAAGACGAGCGAACACTTCTTCTGCAGCGCTACGCTTGTCTGTATCAGAAAGCATAACCCTCAGAGATTTTACTTTCCTTCTGATTTCATTTTTTTCCATAGTAATGTGTTTTTCATTATTTTTTACTGTTTTTCGTCTTATCAGCGGTAGTCTCCGGCTGAATGTCAACCGGCGACTTACCGTTCTTTAAGGTTTCATAACCCTTTATGACTGTCGGATCGTTCTCATTAAGCATCTGAATGAAGGCCGGATAGCCAAGCACGTCTCTCGCTATCATTGCCTTAATCTGATTCAATAATAATGTCCGCGACTGATTGATATAATACCATCTCGCAGGAACTCCGTTTTTCACAGCGAAGCTGACGAAGTTTTCGAGAAGAGTGTTATCGCGTGGAAGTATTTTCAAAAGGCGGTCAATGGTCTTCACCCCATTTAGCATTCCTCTATACTTATCGGCAACAGAATAGGCAAACTTCTGGATGAGTCCGTTATTCATGACACTGATATAATAAGAAGTATAGCCTGTGGTGTCTTCCGGTACAAACAGATCAGGCATGATTCCGCCCCCACCATACACCGTGCGCCCGTTTGCTGTATGGAATATCTTGGTCTTATCAAGTTTTATACTGTCGGCATTATAAAACTCACCATGTGCATAGCGATCGACGAGATCTAATTCATACTTTCCTGATTCTCCGCGGGAATACTCTTTCTGAATCGAACGTCCCGAAGGAGTATAATACCTCGCGACAGTCAGACGTATCGCTGAATTATCAGGGAGCTCTGTCTGATTCTGCACCAATCCCTTTCCAAATGAACGACGACCGATGACTATGCCGCGGTCATTATCCTGAATCGCTCCGGCAAAAATTTCGGAGGCGGAAGCTGACTGTTCGTTAGTGAGCACCACTATCTCTGCATCCTTAAAATTACCGTTACCGTCACTTCCGTAAACAAATTCATTCTCGGGTCTTCTTCCTTTAGTATAAACAATCAGCTTATCTTTCGGAAGAAATTCATTTGCCATCCGGATAGCCTGTTCCATATAGCCTCCGGTATTGCCTCTGAGGTCAATGACAAACTTTTCAGCACCCTTCTCACGCAAATCATTGAGCGCATTGAAAAATTCCATATATGTGTTGCGTGAGAACTTAGTGACTCTCAGATAAGCTATTTTGTCGTCAATGAGATAAGCACAGTCGACCGAATTGACCGGCACATCGTTTCTGACAACATCGAATGTCAGAAGTTTCGGTGAGTTCTGACGCTTGATATTCAAGACCACAGTGCTTCCCTTGTCTCCTCTAAGATTCTTGAAGACATGTTCGCTCGTGATGCTATCGCCTGTTAATGGCACGGAATCCGCCTTTATTATGCGGTCGCCGGGGAGGATTCCGACTTTTTCAGCCGGTCCGCCCGCTATCACTTCAATTACATGGACCGTATCGCTTACAATCTGGAACGAAACTCCTACCCCACTGAATGAACCGTTCAGATCATCGTTTACCGCTGTCAGATCTGAAGAAGGAATATAAGCGGAGTGAGGGTCGAGGGCACCCAGCAAATCGGGATATAATGTCTCCACCAAAGAGTCAACATCAACACGGTCTACATATTCCGCCTCTATAAGACGAAGGACCGTGCGTAATTTTTCTTCCTGTTCGGAGACACTTCTGTTTGACATATATCTGCCCACAAATATTCCTCCGACCACTCCAAGCGCTACCAGAAAAGGAAGTCCGTAGATTGCTATATTTCTGTTATTCTTCATCGTCATACGTTTTCTTCCGGAATATGAACGGTTTCCACACCGGCTCTTTCAAGAAGTTTAAGACCATCTGCCATTCTATACAATTCCGAGAAAACCACACGTTTTATTCCCGCCTGGATTATCAGCTTGGCACATTCTATACAGGGACTTGCCGTTACGTAAAGAGTGCTTCCCTCGCTTGAATTATTACTTCTCGCAACTTTGGTAATCGCATTTGCTTCCGCATGGAGAACGTATGCGAATGTATGGTCGGTTTCGTCCTCACAAATATTAGGAAAGCCGGAAGGCGTGCCGTTATAACCATCTGAAATAATCATCTTATCCTTCACGATCAGTGCCCCTACCTTTCTGCGACGACAATAAGAGTTTTCACTCCAGATACGTGCCATCCTTAGGTAGCGTTCATCAAGCTGGCGAGTTTTCTGTGTAATGTCCATTTTTGATTTGATATTAATCCGCGGAAGATTCGACGCGTTGTTTTAATGCTCCATAAGGAACTTCTCTGCATCCATCGCTGCGCGGCATCCTGAGCCGGCGGCGACAATTGCCTGCTGATAATGAGGATCTGCACAGTCTCCGGCGGCGAAGACTCCTTCAACATTTGTCGAAGTATGTATGCCATGCACCTTTATATAGCCGTTTTCATCAAGATCAATCTGACCTTTGAAAAGCGACGTGTTGGGGGTGTGACCTATCGCTACAAAGAATCCATCTATTTCGATATCAAATTTTCTCTCTTTGTCTGTGCCTGCAAATTCAACGACATGAGCACCCTCGACTCCATCTTCGCCATAAAGACCGAGTGTGTTGCAATTCCAGAGAATTTCAATATTCTCACGTTCCTTTACTCTTTTCTGCATTACGTCAGATGCTCTCAATACTCCTCTTCTGACAATAAGATAAACCTTTTTTGCCAGAGTAGAAAGATAAAGAGCTTCCTCACAGGCTGTATCTCCTCCTCCGACGACGGCTACATTTTTCTTTCTATAGAAAAAACCGTCGCATGTGGCACACGCACTTACTCCCAGTCCCTTGTATTTATCTTCGTCAGGGAGTCCCAGATATTTAGCTGATGCTCCTGTGCTGATAATGACAGTGTCAGCATAATATTCATCGCCCCTATCATCTACACAGTAAAAAGGACGTTTGCTGAAATCAACTTTATCTATTGTTCTTGATTTAATTTCCGCACCGAATCTTAAAGCCTGCTGACGGAAATGTTCCATCATTTCCGGACCCTGAACACCTTCAGGATAGCCGGGGAAATTTTCTATCTCCGTGGTCTGGGTCAGTTGTCCTCCGGGTTGGTCACCCTCAAAAAGAATGGGACGTAGATTTGCCCTTGAAGCATATAGAGCAGCCGTATATCCTGCCGGACCCGAGCCTATTATCAAAACTTTTGCTTTCTCTTCAGCCATAATAATTTCCCTTGGATAGATTAAAGATTTGAGTTGACAGGAATGAAAGCACAATTTGATTGATATTCCTTAAAGAATATCAATCAGATAAGTATTTTCCACTCCCTTTTGCATTATGTTTAAAATTTAACAGTGATAATCAAATTAAATGTCAGCTTACAGCATCTTTCTAATTATTAAATAATTCAACTTCCGCGTCTTCACAAAACTTAAATT
>JAIDPA010000313.1 GCA_029062985.1 Muribaculaceae bacterium | reverse complement strand
CGCTGCTTTAGCTGAAAAAGCACAGATTCAGTTCGGCTGCACTATGCTCGGGCTTTCCTCAATCCCTACTGATCACCCTCTCAATATGGGTATGCTCGGTATGCACGGCAATCTCGGACCCAATATCAATACCAACAAAGCGGACGTGATTCTTGCTGTCGGAATGCGTTTTGACGACAGAGTGACTGGAGCTACCTCCAAATATGCACCGAATGCTAAAATAATTCACATTGATATTGATTCAAGCGAATTTGATAAAACGATAAAAAGCGATGTTCATATTCATGGCAATGCCAAAACCGTGCTAAGGAAACTGGCTGAAAAGGTGAAGGCTAACAGACATGATGAATGGGTGTCTTCTTTCTCCCGTCACGCAAAAGTCGAAAAGGAAAGAGTGATGGAAAGAGAAATCAATGCTTCCACTCCTGACGGAAAGATGCTTATGGGAGAAGTGATAAGCAAAGTGAGCAATGCTTTTAAGCATGACGCAATTCTTGTTACGGATGTTGGTCAGAATCAGATGTTTTCCGTCAGGTATTTCAGCTTTACAAAGCCTCGCAGCGTCATTTCGTCAGGCGGACTCGGCACTATGGGCTTTGGGTTGCCGGCTTCAATTGGGGCAAAAATAGCTGAACCGAACCGTAACGTTGTTCTTTTTGTAGGCGACGGAGGCTTACAGATGACAATAGAAGAATTGGGCATGATAATGGAGTATAACGTAGGTGTGAAAATCGTTCTCCTGAATAATAATTTCCTTGGCAATGTACGTCAGTGGCAGCATCTTTTCTTCAACTCCCGCTATAGTGCCACTCCTATGGTCAATCCCGATTTCAAGACTCTTGCAAGCGCATACGGGATTCCTGCTCTTGATGTGGCACACAGAGACATGCTTGATGCCGCAATAGAGACAATGGTAAATACGGAAGGAGCTTTTCTGCTCAATGTGAATATTGATGAGACTGATATGGTCTTCCCGATGACCCCCGGCGGACATGGTGTAGATGAAATTCTCCTCAATGCTACTGAATATTATAAACCTGTATAATTTTTCTCAACTGAAATGGATAAACAGCTTTTCACCATATCGGTATTTACGGAAAATCAGGTAAGTCTTCTCCACCAGATTTCAATGGTGTTCAGCAGACGTTGTCTGAACATTGAGAGCATGACAGTCAGTGCATGTTCCATTCCGGGTGTGCATAAGTTCACCATCACTTGCAAAAGCACCCGCGAAATGATGGAACATGTGGTCAAACAGATTGAGAAGCGTGTTGATGTGCTCAGAGCGTTTCTCTATACAGATGATGAAATCGTCTTCCAGGAGGTTGCTCTTTACAAGGTGCCGACAGAAAGTGTTCTCAAGAGTCAGGATATAGAAAATATTGTGAGGAAAAGCGGTGCGAGAGTTCTTGAAATTCAGCCGGAATACACAGTATTTGAAAAGACCGGACATACGGTTGAAGTGAAGGATCTTTTTGAAAAGTTGCAGCCGCTCGGTCTCCGCCAGTTCGTGCGATCGGGAAGAATAGCTGTAACTAAGGCGCCTCATGAACTTGTGGATGAATTCCTCCACCATCAGAATAAGCGTAGAGACAATCTCATTTCTAAAGAAAAGTAAAAACAAAATCAACCATACAAATAATAAATTATGGCAAAGTTAAAATTTGGCGGTGTTGAAGAAACCGTCATCACTCGTGAGGAATTTCCTTTAGAGAAAGCTCGCGAAATTCTTAAAGATGAAACAATCGCTGTAATCGGTTACGGCGTTCAGGGTCCCGGTCAAAGCCTCAACCTCCGTGACAATGGCTTCAATGTGATTGTTGGTCAGCGTGAAGGCAAAACTTTTGATAAGGCTGTTGCTGACGGCTGGGTTCCGGGCGAAACTCTCTTTTCAATTGAGGAAGCCTGCAAGAAAGGCACTATCATTATGTGTCTTCTTTCTGATGCTGCTGTTCTTTCCGTATGGCCTACCATCAAAGAGCATCTCACTCCGGGAAAAGCTCTCTATTTCTCTCATGGTTTCGCTATTGCATGGCCCGAGCGTACAGGTGTAGTTCCTCCCAAAGATGTTGACGTTATTCTCGTCGCTCCCAAGGGTTCAGGCACATCTTTACGCACAATGTTCCTTGAAGGTCGTGGCTTGAACTCAAGCTATGCAATCGAACAGGATTATACAGGCAGAGCTCTCGAACGCACACTCGCTCTGGCAATCGGTATCGGTTCTGGATATATTTTCGAAACTACTTTCAAGCGTGAAGCTTACAGTGACCTCACCGGTGAACGTGGCTCTCTCATGGGTGCTATCCAGGGTCTTCTCCTTGCTCAGTATGAGGTGCTTCGCGAAAACGGGCACACTCCTTCCGAGGCTTTCAACGAAACTGTGGAGGAGCTTACTCAGTCGCTCATGCCTCTTTTCGCTGCAAAAGGTATGGACTGGATGTATGCCAACTGTTCAACAACTGCTCAGCGCGGTGCTCTTGACTGGATGGGTCCCTTCCACGATGCAATCAAACCTGTAGTTGAGAAACTTTATGCAAGTGTAGCTTGTGGTCAGGAGGCTCAGAATTCAATTGATTCCAATTCAAAACCCGGCTATCGCGAAGGTCTTGAAGAAGAATTGAAAGCACTCCGCGAAAGCGAAATGTGGCAGGCTGGTGCAACCGTTCGTGGTCTCCGTCCTGAAAATAACTAATCCCCATAGTAAAAGCAATCAGAAATGGGATGATCGTATGGTCATCCCATTTTTGTTTCATCAACTGTCATTCTTTCACTTAAGTTGAACGGGCGGTTATCAAGATTCTTTACTGCCCGCTCATAATATATAGCATTAGCCCACGGCTCTTTCATTTAAGATTCCCTTTTACAATTCAAAAATGAGGTAAGTTTATAAGGAATACCCTTTAAACCAACCCGCCTTTAATTCCTGTTGCAAAATAAAATTGTCTCTTCCCATTTATTCTCTATCTTTGATT
>JAIDPA010000312.1 GCA_029062985.1 Muribaculaceae bacterium | reverse complement strand
ATCTGCATACCCCATCTGGTTCTTCATTTTTGCTGAATCAGGATAAAGCTCTGCGGAAATACCTGCCTCACGGAGTTTCTTAACAACAACAGCGGAAGCGGCTGCCTCTTTATCTCCGAAGTTTACAAACAGAACTTTCACACTCCGGCTTACACTCTCAGGATAAAGTTCCAGCTGGTTAAGAACGTCATAAATCCTGTCGGCACCGAATGAGATACCGACACCGGAAAGTCCGGGCATACCAAACACTCCCGTAAGGTTATCGTAGCGACCGCCTCCCGTAATGCTTCCTATCTGGACATCAAGAGCCTTAACCTCAATAATCGTTCCGGTGTAATAGTTCAAACCTCTTGCAAGAGAGACGTCGATATCCACCTCGCATTTATGACCGAGTCTGTCGATACCTTCAATCACTGTCTTTAACTCCTCTACCCCCTTTAATCCTGTCTCCGAAGAGGAAAGAAGAGATTCGAGTGTTGCGAGCTTCTCCTCATTCGAGCCCTTCATCTCAAGAAGCGGACGGAGTTTGGCAATACCTTCTTCAGAAATACCTTTCTCCCTGAGTTCTGCATTGACGTTTTCTATCCCGATTTTGTCAATCTTATCTATTGCAACCGTGATATCCACTATCTTGTCAGATTCTCCGATTATTTCAGCAATCCCTGAGAGAATCTTTCTGTTGTTGACTTTGATAGCCACTCTGACTTTCAGGATATCAAACACCATGTCGATCATTGAAAGCAGCTCTATCTCATTCCAGAGAGAATCACTTCCTACAACATCGGCATCACATTGATAAAATTCTCTGTAACGCCCTTTCTGTGGGCGGTCCGCTCTCCATACCGGCTGAATCTGATAACGCTTGAAAGGCATCTGGAGCTGTCCGCGATACTGCACGACAAACCGAGCGAAAGGCACTGTCAGATCATAGCGCAAACCCTTTTCACACATTTTATTAGTCAGCTTCACGAGATTGGGATCTTCTATCTCTGACTTTTCTACATTTTTAAGGAAATCTCCGGAATTAAGAATTTTAAAAAGAAGCTTATCTCCCTCTTCTCCATACTTTCCCATGAGGGTTGACAGATTCTCCATTGCCGGAGTCTCTATCTGCTGGAATCCATAAAGACGGAAAACTCTTTTTATCGTATCGAAAATATAATTACGACGCGCCATTTCTATCGGGGAGAAATCGCGCGTGCCTTTCGGTATGGATGGTTTTTGTGCCATTTTGTCAGTAATTCAGATTATATCAGAAGCTGTCGGCTGACAGCTATTATTTGTATGTCGCGAAATTACAAAAAAAAATAAAAACAATCAAACTCTTAGCCTATCATTGAGAAATCCGGCAATCATTAGGGCAATATCTTCTCTACTGACAGTTATTGCTCAAAATCCTATTCTGACAGAGAAATTAATCTGTCTTCTTGTCAGATAATTAGGCACCGCATATTGGATGTTGTTAACGTCTGTCACCCAATAATAACTGCTTACGTTCGATATGTCAAACAGATTAAACAGATCTAACCCAAGGGTTATGTCTTTAAAATGTCGTCGCCAGTCATGAGGTATTACCCCTTCCGTCGGAGCGCCTACCAACTGATAAGAAAAACCAATATCAACTCTCTTATACGAAGGGGTGCGGAAGAAGCCTTCATCCCTACCCTTATTCGGAGGAGTGACCGTCAGACCATCGGAAAATATTCCCCTGAGACTAAATTTCAGTTTCGGAAATTTCGGAAAATAATCAGTAAAATATAAGGCAAGAGAATAACGCTGGTCGGTCGGCAAAGGCACTTTTACTCCATGCAGATCCTGTTGAGTATGCATCAGTGAAAACGAAATCCATGAATCAGAACCCGGCACAAACTGTCCGAACAATTTGAAGTCAAGACCCATCGCATATCCCTTTGAATCATTTACTCCCGAATATGCCACCTTCAGGTTATCATATTCATAAGAGATGCAGTTTGCGAGATTCTTATAATAAACTTCTCCCGTGATTTTAAACGGACGACTGAAAGCACGGAATGTATAGTCGGTGCCTAATATAAGCTGAATGCTTCTCGGCGATTTGATATTTCTGTTCAGTTCGACAACTCCGTTTCCGAGGTCATCAACAACAGCCTCGCGATATTCCTTATAGAAAGGCGTCTGATAGTAAAGGCATGCTGCAAAACGGTAAGTCCAGTTGACGTTGTTCAATGGAGAAATACTCAGATTCGCCCTTGGAGAGATCAGCAAT
>JAIDPA010000311.1 GCA_029062985.1 Muribaculaceae bacterium | reverse complement strand
GGGGGTATTTTTTTACACCCCCATATTTTTCACAGTTGTTTATGAACCTGCGCTCTCGTTTCACTCTGACAATTGAAGACGAATCTCGTCTTGAAAAGAAATTGCAATCAAGCGCCCCCCTTTTGCTTTGGATTCTGACGGGCGTTGCCGCGCTGATTTTTGCAATGGCTTTGGGAGCGCTGTTCCTTCTCATTTCTCCTGCCCGGTCTTTCCTCCCGGGCTATCTTAAGGATTCTGAACGCTCAAAATCGGAGGAACAACTCCTCCGTCTTGATTCAATTCAGGCTGCTGTGGCAGAAAATCAAAGGTATATTGATAACCTCAGCTTTGTGCTCAGCCCTTCTATCTCTCCCAGAGACTCCGTTTCGCCCTTGGCTCCTCTTTCTTCCGATTCTCTCCTTCCGACCTCTCCTGAAGAATTAAGATTTGTCTCCTTAATAAGAGAAAGAGAAAAATACAACATTTCAGTCATTGCTCCTCTTGCTGCCGAAAGCATGATGTTTTCTCCCGTCAACGATGAATGCGTCATTTCGGAAAAATCAAAAAACGCGACCCGGGCTGAAGTGATTATGGCACGCGGCGCTACTGTCGCTGCTATTGCCGACGGGAAAGTGATAAGCGTCTCGCAAAGCGTTCGGGAAGGTGGAGGCTCTGCTGTCATTATCCAGCATCCTAAAGGCTTCCTCAGCCGTCTCAGCAGACTGGGCACTATCCTCGTGGAACCCGGTGATGACGTTGCCGGCGGACAGGTAATTGCAGTTCAGTCGCCGGGCAACGCTCGAAAAGATGGTATTATTTTCGTCGAAATGTGGTATAACGGCTCCCCCCTTCGCCCCTTCGACTATCTTGGTGATTCTAATTCTGCTGCCACTCGTTTCCCCTCCTCAGATTCTGAAAGGCAGCCTGATAAACCTTAATTAATCTTCTAAAAGAAATTTAATATTGTGGAGAAAAAAGTAAAGAATATAGCAATACTCGGAAGCACAGGCAGTATTGGCACCCAGACTCTCGACATAATTGCTGAATATCCTGATCGTTTCCATGCCTCAGTGCTGACAGCCCGTCGCAACTGGCGTCTTCTGGCTGAGCAGGCGAAAAAATTTCATCCCTCTAAAGTGGTGATTTCTGATCCGTCTGCCTATTCCTCCCTTAAGGAAGCTCTTGCAGGCTTTGATGTGGAGGTGCTCCTCGGTGCAGACGAAATAGCTCATTGCGCTGCGCTCCCTGAAGTTGATATAGTTGTCACTGCTATGGTGGGCTATAGCGGTTTGATTCCCACAATTTCTGCCATAAACGCAGGTAAGATTATTGCTCTCGCCAATAAGGAAACTCTTGTGGTAGCCGGCGAACTGATTACGGGAATGCTGAAAAACTCCGAATCCTCAATCATTCCGGTTGACAGTGAGCATTCAGCAATTTTCCAATGTCTCGTTGGAGAAAAAACAAAGGAGGCTCGCAAAATTCTTCTGACAGCAAGCGGCGGCCCTTTCAGAAAACTCTCTAAGGAGCAGCTCCGGGATGTATCCGTAAAAGATGCGCTGAATCACCCCAACTGGAGCATGGGCGCTAAGGTGACCATTGATTCTGCCTCAATGATGAATAAGGGTTTTGAGATGATAGAAGCTCGCTGGCTCTTTAATTGTCCTCCTAAAAATATTGAAATCGTAGTCCATCCTCAAAGCATTGTTCATTCCATGGTTGAATTTGTCGACGGCTCGATAAAGGCTCAGTTAGGTGTGCCTGACATGCACCTCCCCATACGTTATGCTCTCGGTTATCCCGAACGTCTCCCGACAGATACCCCTCCCCTCTCTCTTGCCCAATATGCTACCCTTACTTTTGAAGCTCCCGACTATGATAAATTCCCCCTTCTCGGCTTTGCTTTTGAAGCCATTGAAGAAGGAGGAAATATGCCGTGCATCCTTAATGCCGCTAATGAAAAGGGAGTTGCCGCTTTTCTTGAAGGAAGAATAAGATTCACCGACATGCCGCTCCTTGTTGCTGATGTCATGAAGACCACAACCTTCATTCCTCATCCTTCTCTTGACGATCTCATCCTCACCAACACTGAGGCGTTAAAGCGTGCCGACGACTGGCTCGCTCATAATTCTTAAATCATTCTTCAAACAAATGGAAATTTTTCTTATCAAAGCTGCCCAGCTTATTCTTGCTTTCGCTATTCTCGTGATTATTCACGAATTCGGGCATTTCCTTTTTGCTCGTATTTTTGGGGTGAAAGTTGAGAAGTTCTATATCTTCTTCAATCCCTGGACCTCTCTGTTCAAGTGGAAACCGAAAAAATATGTCGGTTCATTTTCCAAGAAGAACTATTTTTCTGAAGATGGGAAAAAGGAAGACTCAGAGCGAGACGCTCTTGATTCAGCTGTGGCAGAAGTTGACCGTCTGACAAAATCTGTAAAGAAATTAAAAGATGAGAATGCTGCTCCTTCCGAAATTTTCAAAGAGGAAGATGCATTGAAAGCTGCTGAAAAAAAGATGCAGGAGGCAATTGAGGCAAAAACTCAGTCTGATCGTCTTGAATATGAAAATGAGAAAAAAGAATCCCCCTGGAAAAGATTCTGGGGTCATACGGAGTATGGCATAGGCTGGCTTCCTCTCGGCGGATATTGCAAAATCGGAGGTATGATTGATGAGAGCATGGACACTGCCCAACTGAAGGCAGAGCCTCAGCCCTGGGAATTTCGCTCGAAACCTGCATGGCAGCGCCTCCTTGTGATGATTGCCGGCGTACTCTTCAATTTCCTTCTCGCCATCCTTATTTACGCCGGAATTGTATATGCGACGGGTGAAAAATATGTTGAATTCAAGGAGGCAAAAATGGGTATGGCTTACTCTCCGGCAGCTCAGGAAATTGGTTTCCGCGATGGTGATATCCCCCTGAGTGCAGATGGCGAGCTCCTGTCAAATCCCGTTGAAGACAGAATGAAGATTGTTCAGGCGAAGAATGTCACCGTGCTTCGTAATGGCTCTGACACAGTTTCTGTCGAAATTCCTGAAGATTTTATATTCCGACTTGATAAAGAGGCTAAAAGCGATTCTGTCGCTTTCAGTCTTATGATGTATCGTATTCCTGCTCAGATCACTCAGGTGATGCCCGGTGAAGCTGCTGACAAAGCCGGAATTAAAGCAGGCGACAGAGTGATTGCTATTGATTCTGTCCCGACTCCTTCTCTTGATGTCTTCCTCCCTGCTCTCGCAGGACATCCCTCTCAGACAGTTTCCCTGAAGGTTTTGCGCAACGAGGCTGACACTGTAACAATCTCCGTCACCCTCTCCGAAAATTCAAAAATGGGAGTTGGTCTTGAGGTTGATCCTTCTGTTTTCTATAAAGCTAAAGAGAAGCATTATTCTCTTCTCGGCTCTATCCCCCGGGGAATAAAGATGGGCACGGATCGCCTTACTGCCTATGCGCAGTCGATGAAGCTTGTTTTCACTAAGGAGGGAGCGAAAAGTGTCGGAGGTTTCGGTTCGATAGGCTCTATTTTCCCTGAGAAATGGGATTGGATCGCTTTCTGGAATATTGCTGCGTTCCTGTCTGTGGCACTCGCTTTCATGAACATCCTTCCTATTCCCGCTCTTGACGGCGGTCATGTTCTCTTCCTTCTTTATGAAGTAATCACCGGCAGAAAACCCTCCGAAAAATTCCTTGAATATGCTCAGACATTCGGAATGATTCTCCTTATCCTGCTGCTCATATATGCCAACGGAATGGATATTGTCCGTCTTTTCAAATAATCTCCTCCTTCAGCTTTAGCCTCTGCTAAATAGTCAAAGTTAATACGTCAAAATGAAAACAATAAAACTTAAACCCCGCAAAGAGGAATCCATTCTCCGCCATCATCCCTGGGTATTCTCAGGCGCAATTGCCTCCCTCCCCGAAGATATTGAGGAAGGAGAACGCGTCAGGGTTGTCAGTGCCGACGGCAAGGTTCTCGGCACGGGACATTTCCAGATTGGCAGTATTGCCGTGCGACTCCTTGAATTCGGCGACAAAGAGATTACAGACGACTTTTTCTCGCGACGCCTTGAATCCGCTTTCCGTCTCAGGCAGACTCTCGGTCTTATCCGTCAGGACAACACCTGTTTCCGTCTTGTTCATGGCGAAGGGGATTTCCTCCCGGGTCTCGTAATTGATATTTATGGCGACACTGCCGTGATGCAGGCTCATTCACCGGGAATGCATTTCGAACGTCTTGAAATCGCACAGGCGCTTACCGAACTTCCTGACGCACGTATCCGGAATGTCTATTACAAGAGTGAGACTACCCTCCCCTTCAAGGCTCAGCTTGACCCTCAGAACGACTATATCATAGGCAGATTTGACGGGAACATAGCTCTTGAGAATGGGTTGAAATTTAATATTGACTGGTTGCGCGGTCAGAAGACAGGATTTTTTGTCGACCAGCGTGAAAACCGTTCTCTCCTTGAAAAATATTCAAAGGGTAGAAACGTATTGAATATGTTTTGCTATACGGGGGGATTCTCAGTATATGCCATGCGCGGTGGTGCTTTGAAAGTGGATTCAGTCGACTCTTCGGCTAAGGCTGCCGCTCTGACTGATGCAAATATCGACCTTAATTTTCCCGATGACAGCCGTCACCACACATTTGCTGTCGATGCCTTTAAATTCCTTGCTGACATGCCCAAGGATGCATACGATCTGATAATTCTTGACCCGCCGGCATTTGCCAAACATCGTTCAGCTCTGAAGAACGGACTTCTCGGCTATCGCAAACTCAATGCGAAGGCTTTTGAGAAAATTAAAAGCGGAGGGATACTCTTCACTTTCTCATGCTCTCAGGTCGTCACACGCGAAATGTTCCGCCTCGCAGTTTTTACGGCAGCTGCCCAGTCCGGCAGAAAAGTAAGAATCCTGCATCAGCTCACTCAGCCGGCTGACCATCCCGTTGACATTTCCCATCCTGAAGGAGAATATCTCAAAGGACTCGTCCTCTACGTAGAATAAGCACCTACAACCTCCAATAAACCCAATAACTCCAAACCCCAATGAACCCCAAACAAAAATTATCAACTTTAATCTTGGCTTCTATGCTGGCTTTTAATGCATCTGCTGTGGTCGATAAAAACTTTGACTATCATGTCGACCGTTTTGCCGATATTGAGGTGCTCAGATATGAAGTGCCTGAGTTTGACCGTCTCTCTCTGAATCAGAAAAAGATGGTCTATTATCTTTCGCAGGCTGCCCAATATGGCAGAGACATTATCTGGGATCAGAACGGCAAATATAACCTTCAGATACGTAAACTTCTCGAAAATATTTTCAATTCTTATAAAGGAGATAAAAACTCCAAAGAGTTTAAGGCTTTCGAGAAATATCTGAAACAGGTATGGTTTGGCAACGGAATACACCATCACTATTCCACTGATAAGTTTCTCCCCGAGTTTTCTCAGGAATTTTTCACTGCTCAGGTGGCAGCCCTTCCAGACTCTATGCTCCCTCTCAAGGCTGGGCAGACTCGTGAGGATTTGCTCTCTACCCTTATCCCGGTCATCTTCGATCCTTCAGTGATGCCCAAGCGTGTCAATCAGGATGGCTCGGTTGATGTCGTTGCTACATCCGCTTCCAATCTCTATGGCGATGGCGTGACTCAGGCTGAGGTGGAAGCCTACTATGCAGCTCTTAAGAATCCTAATGATTCCACTCCAATCTCATACGGTCTGAATGCGAAAGTGGTCAAGGAAGACGGAAAAATCAAAGAGGAGCCTTATCATCTCAACGGTCTTTACGGACCGGCAATAGCCAAGATTATCTATTGGCTCGATATGGCTAAGAGTGTAGCTGAAAATGATGCTCAGAAAGCTTATATCACAAAATTAATCGATTATTACATCACCGGTGACCTCCGTCTCTTTGATGAATATTCTATCCTTTGGGCTGAGGATACTGCCTCTGACGTAGATTTCGTCAACGGCTTTATCGAAAGCTACGGCGATCCGCTTGGCATGACCGGTAGCTGGGAAAGTTATGTCAATTTCAAAAATAAAGAGGCTTCCTCTCGCACTGAGACTATTTCTTCTAATGCACAATGGTTTGAAGATAACTCCCCTATTGATCCTCGCTTCCGCAAACCGGAGGTGAAAGGTGTTTCAGCGAAAGTCATCAATGCAGCTATGCTCGCAGGCGATGCTTTCCCTTCTACAGCTATCGGCATTAATCTTCCTAATGCCGATTGGATTCGCGCTGCACACGGCTCAAAGTCAGTCACGATTGAAAACATTACCGAAGCTTACGATATGGCTTCTCACGGCAATGGTTTCAACGAAGAATTTGTCATTGACGCCCCAACACGCAAGCTTCTCGAGGATTATCTCTATATCACTGACATGCTTCACACTGACCTCCATGAATGTCTCGGACATGCTTCCGGTCAGTTGCTTCCGGGAGTTGACCCTGACGGACTTAAGGAAAACGGTTCGGCTCTTGAAGAAGCGCGTGCCGACCTTTTTGCCCTCTATTATCTTGCTGACCCCAAACTCATAGAACTCGGCATTCTCGATAACCCGGAGGCTTACAAGGCAGAATACTATAAATATATGCTCAACGGGCTTATGACACAGCTCAATCGTATCGAACCCGGAAAGAATATTGAGGAAGCCCACATGCGCAACCGTCAGCTGATTGCTGCATGGATTCTTGATAAAGGTAAGAAAGATAAGGTCGTCGAAGTTGTCAAGAAAAACGGCAAGACCTACGTCAAGATCAACGACTACAAGAAAATGCGTACCCTTATCGGCAACCTTCTCGCTGAGATTCAGCGCATCAAGAGTGAGGGCGATTATAAAGGGGGCGCCGACCTTATTAATAAATACGCCGTCAAGGTCGACCCCAAGCTTCATAAAGAAGTTCTTGATCGTTTCTCCAAACTCGACATTCCCCCTTACCGCGGGTTCATCAATCCTGTTTATGAACCCGTCTATGACGACAAAGGCAATATCACCGACGTCAAAATCAAGCACGGTGAGAACTATACTCAGCAGATGATGCGTCTCAGTCAGGACTATACAACTCTCCCCTTCTGAAAAACCTGACCAATAAAAAAACGCCTGATTCACGTGTGAATCAGGCGTTTTTTATACCTAAAGCCTAAAGCCTAAAGCCTAATGCCTAATGCCTAATGCCTAATGCCTAATGCCTAAAGCCTAAAGCCTAAAGCCTAAAGCCTAACGCCTAAAGCCTAATCAATACTCTTTCCAAGGAGTAATTGCTATGTCATCTACCTTCTTATTGATGAACGCCTTCACGTATGCCCCTGCAAGACGCGCATTTGTAAGCAAAGGAATATTATGATCGATTGCCCATCTGCGGATACGGTAGCCGTTGGTCAACTCGCGTTTAGTATGATTCTTCGGTATATTGATGACGAGATCCACCTTATGACCGGCAATAAGATCAAGCACATTATCCCCCTCTTCATCAGGCCAACAGACTGCCTTAGCCTCGATGCCATTACTGTTGAGGAATTTTGCAGTTCCTTCAGTGGCATAAATCTTATATCCGTTCTCATCGAGAAGACGGCAAGCTTCAAGCATATCAACCTTTCCGCGGACATCACCCGAACTTACGAGCACGGCATTCTCCGGAACATGATGACCAACTGAAATCATAGCGTTCAGCAGAGCTTCGTCAAAGTCTTTGCCAAGACAGCCCACCTCACCCGTAGATGACATATCCACGCCGAGAACCGGGTCAGCCTTATGCAGACGTGCGAAAGAGAACTGAGACGCCTTCACTCCTATATAGTCTATATCGAATGTCGAAGTGTCGACCTTCTCAACTTTCTCCCCGAGCATAATGCGGGTCGCAGTTTCGATAAAGTTTTTCTTAAGCACCTTGCTGACAAACGGGAATGAACGGGATGCACGGAGATTGCACTCGATAACCTTCACATAGTTGTCCTTGGCAAGGAACTGGATATTGAAGGGTCCGGAAATGTTCAGCTCCTTTGCAATCTGAGCACTGATGCGCTTGATTCTGCGGGCAGTCGCCATATATATTTTCTGAGCCGGGAAGACAAGGGTAGCATCTCCCGAGTGTACGCCTGCGAATTCCACATGCTCTGAGATAGCATACTCCACAATCTCACCGTTTCGTGCTACTGCGTCAAACTCTATCTCCTTGGCATTCTGCATGAATTCCGAAACGACAACCGGATATTCTTTCGACACTTTAGCAGCTTCGGAAAGGAAACGGTGCATCTGTTCATAATCGTAGCAGACATTCATGGCGGCTCCGGAGAGAACGTAGCTCGGACGGATAAGCACCGGGAAACCGACTTCCTTGACAAATTCATCGATATCCTCAGTAGTGGTCAGCTCTTTCCATCGGGGTTGATCAATGCCGAGCTGATCGAGCATAGCTGAGAATTTATGACGGTTCTCTGCCCTGTCAATAGACACAGGTGACGTTCCGAGAATTGGCACATGACGGCGGTAGAGCTTCATCGCAAGATTATTGGGAATCTGCCCGCCTACGCTGACGATGACACCTCTCGGAGTCTCTAAGTCAAGAATATCAAGCACTCTCTCAAAACTCAGTTCGTCGAAATAGAGACGGTCACACTTATCATAGTCAGTCGAAACTGTCTCCGGATTATAATTGATCATGATCGACTTATAACCCAATTTGCGGCATGTCTCCGCAGCATTCACCGAACACCAGTCAAACTCAACCGAACTACCGATTCTGTAAGCACCTGAACCGAGCACTACGATATTATTGCCGGCGTTCATATCATACGGTATTGAGTTCTCATCCGCTCCGTATGTTACGTAAAGATAGTTTGTCAGTTCAGGATATTCTGAGGCAACAGTGTTTATGCGTCTCACAGCAGGCACAATATCCATGCTCTTACGATGCTTGCGCACTCTCAGCACCTCCTGCTCCATATTGCTTTCAGGAGCCTCCACAAAACGTGCTATCTGGAAATCTGAGAAGCCCAGTCGCTTAGCCTCTTTCATGACCTCCTTGGGAAGATCTTCTATCTTATTGTAGCTCTCGAGCACCTTCTTATATTCTACAATATTATTAAGGCGTTCGATAAACCATTTGTCAATCTTTGTCAGCTCCTCGATTCTCTCAATGCTGTAGCCCTCTTCAAGTGCCTGCGCGATAGCAAAGATACGGGTATCGGTAGGATGAGAAAGGGCTTTGTCGAGATCATCAAACTTCAGATCGTTATTTCCGACAAATCCGTGCATGCCCTGACCGATCATGCGGAGACCCTTCTGTATGATTTCCTCAAAGCTTTTACCGATAGACATGATTTCGCCTACCGATTTCATCGAAGAGCCGATTTCACGGTCAACTCCTACAAACTTGCTAAGGTCCCAGCGCGGTATTTTTACTATCATGTAGTCGACAGAGGGTGCAACGTAAGCCGAGTTGGGCGTACCCATCTCTCCTATCTGGTCAAGTGTATACCCTAACGCCAATTTGGCAGCTACAAATGCAAGCGGATAACCTGATGCTTTTGAAGCCAGAGCTGACGAGCGACTGAGGCGTGCATTGATTTCGATGATTCGATAATCATTGGTCTCGGCGTTGAACGCATACTGGATGTTACATTCTCCGACAATACCGATATGACGCACAACCTTGGTAGCGATCTCCTGAAGCATCTTTATCTGCTCCTCGCTGAGAGAAACGATCGGAGCGACCACGATTGATTCGCCTGTATGGATACCCAGCGGGTCAAAGTTTTCCATCGGAACCACAGTGAAGCAATGGTCGTTGGCATCGCGGATCACCTCAAACTCTATCTCCTTCCAGCCCTTAAGCGATTCTTCGACAAGAATCTGCTTCGAATATGCAAGAGCGCTTTCGCAATGCAGTTTGAATTCCTCATCATTATTGCAGATGCCGCTGCCGAGTCCGCCTAAAGCGTAACCCGAACGCACCATTACGGGATACCCGATTCTATGAGCCACTTCCAAAGCATCCTCCACGCTTTCAACAGCCTGAGAAACCGGCGTCTTCACGTCAATCTCATTGAGTTTCTTTACGAAGAGGTCGCGGTCTTCGGTTATCATGATGGCTTCAACTGATGTGCCGAGCACCTTCACACCATATTTGTCAAGCGTTCCGTTCAGATAAAGTTCAGTTCCGCAATTCAAGGCAGTCTGTCCGCCGAAAGCCAGAAGAATGCCGTCCGGACGCTCCTTCTTGATCACCTCTTCTACAAAATGAGGTGTCACCGGCAGGAAATAAACCTGATCGGCAACACCTTCAGAGGTCTGGATAGTTGCGATATTCGGATTGATTAACACTGTGGAAATACCCTCCTCGCGCAGTGCCTTTAACGCCTGCGAACCGGAGTAGTCAAATTCGCCCGCCTGTCCGATCTTGAGCGCACCGGAGCCGAGCAGCAAAACCTTCTTCATAATGTCTTTACAGTATTATTGTGCGCAAAAATAAAGCGCGCAAATCAATTTGCACGCAAAATTACAAAAAAACCTCCAATCCCCCAAAAAATTTCAACTCAACTTTCGTAGGGGGCGGGTTGTGGGGGCGGCGCCGCGGGAGCCAAGGGCGGGGTCAGGCGAGCGCGGAGGGG
>JAIDPA010000310.1 GCA_029062985.1 Muribaculaceae bacterium | reverse complement strand
GCGATGATATACTTATGAATAAACTCATTTTGTTTTATTCCTCTTATTACATCTGCCTTTAAAGAATCTTTATTATTCATATCTTTTTGTCATAATTATTTACTAAATTAATCAATTTTTCCGTTAAAAGGATTGAAGTCGTTTTTATTACTTAATACTTTTGTTCCTATTTCATTTTCAAAATATGGCTGACAACTACCTTGAACAACGAATGGAAGATATGAGAAGCGGAAAACTGCATAAGACTACAATCTCTTCCGCCTCACTTCAAAATAAAAAGACCTGTCACTTCTCTTTTCCGGAACGAAAAGTTCTGATTTTAGGTGATTATTCTGAGATGATGATAAGCGTCATAAGAGCCTTTCAGAAAACCGGTAGCAAAGTCGCTGTCATGATGCCTGATCTCCTCAATGGGAAAAAAATTGCTTCCGAGGAAGGGGTTCGATTTTATCCTGTCGAGATAAATGATGTTGAATGTGGTGAGCACTCCTTAACCAACCTTCTGACCTCTTGGAGAAATGTTGACATCATAATAAGTTGCCTGTCTGCCTATGATTCTATTATGCCCGCAATAATAAGCACCTGGATCACACATAAAAACAATTTTCCTTATAATTCAGCTTACGGGGGAAGATTAATCATAATCGGAAATTCAACGGCTTCTTTATCCACGACAGAAGAAAAAGAGTTGGGTAATCTTGGAATTACCGTCAACTCTATCAAAATTTCGTCTTTCCCCCTGCGCCCGGATTCTCTTCCAGTCGTGGGGCGTCTTTGTCTGATAGTTTCCTTACCGGATTCCTCATTCATTAATCATCTGGAAATTACTCATCCATTCTTATGACGGCAAATTGCTGTCAGATTCCGGGCTGCCATATCTTTATCTCTTCTGTAACTTTGATACTTGAATGTGCAGTCTTCATTTTTTGAAGAGTAAGTGCATTCATTCGATACACTTATGTTGTCTTTCCGCACTCCTCGTCTGAGGAATCTTTCCATATTGACTCCCTGCAAATCAATATGTGGCTTACGGTCGTGTCCATACGGATAGGAAATATATTTTTCAAAACCTGCAACTTTGAATTTGGTTGCTAATTCTTCGTCAACTTCGTAAATTGTTACCGAGATTGACGGACCGAATGACACTACCAATTCGGAAATATCGGCACCTCTTGCCTCCAGCTCATCCAGAACACTGTCTACTATACCACCGAGCGTACCTTTCCATCCCGCATGAATTGCTCCGATTCCTTTCAAATCAGGAGAATATATCAGTATCGGCACACAATCTGCCGTGCGCACACCAATAGTCAGATTCTCTTCGAAGGTCAGCAGTGCATCCGTATCCCTTACATCTGCATCGCTATTCTTTACAACCTTTACATTCAGAGAATGTGTCTGTTGAGGATAAAAGGCAACCTTTGAATAAAGATCATCCGTTGTTTCTCTCATACATGCATTATCAGACGGAAACAACGTAAATCCTCTTACATCATCATACTCCAAAATTGACTGCCTACTAATCTTTAATGAATAAATATTCGTAAAGTA
>JAIDPA010000031.1 GCA_029062985.1 Muribaculaceae bacterium | reverse complement strand
AATAGACATTTTCTACACCAGCTCCACAAGAAATTTTTTCAAAAAATTTTTCAGACAGCTTCCGCCTCCTCACGATTCTGTTAAAGTTCTCTTCATAGAGGAATCTTTGAAAGAATAGGGCATTGTGTAGTAAAACGCTGTAGAATAGATGTTTAAAGAGATAATCAATCTTGTATTTCTCTAAATCTCCACCGATTCTCGGTTGCTCACCCGCTGGATTGGTGCATATTGAACGATTTGCCTCGGGCTATAAAAGCAAAACACGTTGAATATCATTGATATTCAACGTGTTGCATCGTCTTTCGACTTTAGGTTGTGGTGCCACCAGGAATCGAACCGGGGACACAAGGATTTTCAGTCCTTTGCTCTACCAACTGAGCTATGGCACCATCTTTGTGTTTGGGAAAGTTCTGTATCTCTTTACAGTGTTGTTGTTTCCCGTTTGCGAGTGCAAAGTTAGGTGTTTTTTATTTATCTGCCAAATTTTTTTGCTGTTTTTTTGATTTATTTTTATTTGAGGAGTGGTATTGTATTGAGTATCAGTTTTTCAGGAAGTGAATTTTATTGTAATTTTTTGTTGGGGTCAGCGCTTGAAGGGGAGGGGATAGCTGGGATTTGGGGTATTTTTTATTGAAGAGTTTTGAAGATGGGGCTTTAGTTTTGGATTAAGCCATGGCTTAATCCACACTGGCACATGCTTTCTCTCTGCTTCCTGACTCATGCTTTCTTATTACTGAATTACTCAGCTTCCGGAAGCTTTCGTTAAATCTTTGGTAGGCTTTCTTTAAATCTTCCGTAAGCTTTTGTTAAATGTGGAGGTATCTTTATAGTGAAAATGTGATAAAAGACTCTGAAATGGCGTTTGACCGGATTTTGATAAAATTTTAGTAAAGTGCTGATTTTTAAGTATATTATTTTTGAAAATCTATATTCTATCTCCTTACGCTTATTTATAGTTTCAATTTTGTTGCATGCTCTCTAACTTTGCGATTGAAAAATCTAATAACATCGACATTATGAGAAAACGATTCCACCATTCATCTTTGCGTTGTGTTGATTCATGGCAGAAACGCATTCATTCAGCAGCAATCCGTGCGGTTGCGGTTTTAACCTTATTTGCTGCTTTATTCTTTCCTTTATCCGCTATTGCCCATACTCCTGAGAATAGGGTGATATACGAGGTGTTTGTACGCAATTTCTCTCCTGATGGCACTCTTAAGGGAGTGGAAGCACAGATTCCGCGACTTAAGGCACTTGGAGTGGATGTCATCTGGCTCATGCCAATCTATACACCGGGTGTAGAGGGAAAATGGGGCACATATTCCAGCCCTTATGCTGTGCGTGACTACAAAGGGATAGATCCTGACTACGGAACTCCCGAAGATTTCCGTTCATTAGTCAAGACTATTCATGACAACGGAATGGAGATATGGCTTGACTGGGTTGCCAATCACACATCGCGAGACAACGTATGGACTAAAAGTAATCCAGGATTCTACGGAAACAGTTTTACCAGTCCTTTCGGATGGAATGACGTGTATCAACTTGATTTTTCCAACAATGCTATGCAGGATGCGATGATTGACGCCATGCAGTATTGGGTGGATCAGTTTGATGTCGATGGCTTCAGATGCGACTATGCGTCCGGACCAACTACTGAATTCTGGAAAAAGACCACACAGCGTGTGCTGAAAAACGGTAAGAGAGTCGCGTGGCTTGCAGAGGATGATTCAAAACCGGAATTAGTGAGGAACGGTTCGTTCGACTATAACTATGCCTGGTATTTTCATGACCGTCTTCTTGACTTTGCGCGCGGAGGAAATGTAGATAATCTCCGTAGAGAATGCCTTAATCTCCATAATGAAGACGCCTACAGGGGACGTTCCAGAATGGTTTACTTATCCAATCATGACGTGGTTCAGGATAAAGGGGGTACGGAAGTCACTTTATTCCATAAATATCTGCGTCCGCTGACGGTGCTTGAATTCACTGTGTTCGGCATGCCTCTTATATATAACGGTCAGGAAATAGGATACAAGTCAGGAAGTGTCTCTCTTGCTGAAAAGACTCCTATCGATTGGTCAAGACCGGATAACCAGACCACGGAACTTATCCGCAAGCTCTGTAATCTCAAACACACGCAGCCAGCCCTTAATACCGGTCATACATCCGCTACTCTTATCAATCATACTTCGACAGATCCGAATGTATATGTCTATGAGAGAAGACAAGGCTCTGAGTCAGTAGTGGTGATGCTTAATTTCAATGACAGCCAGAAGACTTTCACAATATCAGGGAGTCTTCCGGGATTTACAGGCAAAGATATCTTTACAGATAAGGAGGGCAAGATGGCTGCCGGAGAATCGTTTACACTTCCCGGTCAGGGTTATGCGGTGTATGTGAAAGATGGACAAGGAGGTGACATACCTGTCAATCCTACCCCGGCGACTCATAACATCTACATAAAGGACGAGACGGGCTGGGACAACCTCTATCTCTATGCCTACGTCGATGATGCTCCCTCCATATTCGGAGCATGGCCCGGAGTTAAGGTCTCAGAGACCGAGACAATAGGGGGCGTGGAATATAAGGTGGTCAGAAATGTTGAGGCAACCGATGTTAAGCAGACATTCATAGCAAATGACAACGGAGACAATCAGGCGGATATAGAAGGTACGTATTCAATAACAGGAGACGTCTATCTGACAGTCGGAAGTAAGGGGAATAATGAAGTGGAAGAGCCGAAGCCGGCGATTTATATTCTTGACAATACGGGCTGGGATAATCTCTATCTTTACGGATGGTGGAACGGCGCACCTGAATTATTCGGTGGGTGGCCAGGCATCAAGGCATCAGATACGGTGACGATTGAAGGCTTGAGTTATAATAAAATAGCGTTCCCGGAGAATGCAACCATACCTTCTAACCTGATTTTCAATAATAATGATGGTCTGCAGTTTGACGGTCCTACTCTTGATCATGTAGGAAGCATATATATAAAATTGGAAAATAATACGTTTATTTTATCCGATAAGCCTTTCCCCACTTACAACATATACATTGAGGATAAAACCGGCTGGGACCGTATATTCCTTTATGCATACGTTGACGATGCTCCCTCCATATTCGGAGCATGGCCGGGTAAAGAAGTTACAGACACAGAGACAATTGACGGTGTTAAGTATAGGGTGGTGAGACATGTCGCACCTACCGACGTTGAGCAGACATTTATTATCCATAATAATAGTGGCGAGCAGCAGGATATTGAAGGTCTTTATGCAGTCAATACTCATCTCTATTTTACGTCGAAAGCAGCTATTGACCAAATAGAATCTCAGGATAATAGTGAGGCTGAGTATTACACCCTGCAGGGCATCAGAGTATTTAATCCCGATAAGGGTATCTATATCTGTAAAAAAGGAAATAAAGTATATAAGATAGTTCGTTAATCTAATACCGTTTTTTTAGGTAGGAGGCTGAAAGATTCCATCATCTTTCAGCCTTTTGTGTGCTGTGAGAGAATAAAATAATTGTTAAAAAGGAGCTAAGAGGTTAAGAAAGGGCTTTAAGTAAGCCTGAAAAACCAACTAAATTCAGTGGATGTTAATATAAAAGAGGAATGTGAAGTTTAGATAAATTAAAATGAAGAAATCGAAATATGGGAAAATTGTTGGAACGCCGAAAGGCTGTGAGTCATTTCGCAAAGTTGCCGGGCAGCGGAAGTATCGAACACTGCACCATGAGCAGTGACGTATTAGGTGTGAATAAAGAATTTTCTGTATATCTCCCCGCGGGATATGAGGAGGGGAATCGCCGTTATCCTGTGCTTTATCTTCTTCATCCGGCAGGAGGCACTCATGAAAACTGGATAAGCCAGGGGGAATTACCCCAGATTGCTGATGACGCTATACGTTCGGGGATGGCTCTTCCTATGATTATTGTCATTCCGGATGCAAGCGGAATCGGAGATAATCATCTTGGGAAGCATCTGGGGTTCTTTTCGGTTGCGGAATGGGATTATGAATCATATTTTCATAATGAACTCATACCTCTGGTGGATTCTTCATATCGAACGATAGCAGATAAACCCCACCGTGCAATCACAGGAGCTTCTATGGGGGGAGAGGCTGCAATATCATACGCTCAGAAATATCCGCAGCTATATGGCGCTTCATGTGCGCTATGCGGCATAGTTGGTCATCCGGAGCAAAGCAAGATGGCAGAGTCAGATAAAGATTATGCAGATTCCCTTATTAAGAATAATCCTACAGCTTTTATAGAAAACGCAGCGACTGAGACGATAGAGAAACTAAAGGAAATCAGATGGTATGCTGATTGCGGAGACAACGACTATTTCTACGAAGGAAACATAGCATTCTTTCTTGCGATGAAAAGAAAAGGAATTCCGATTGAATATCGTATGAGGAGCGGTGTCCACGGATGGTATTATTGGGTGACAGGTCTTGCTCCCATACTGCATTTTCTGTCGATAGGCTTTGCGGAAGCAGAGGGCTAAGTGGAAATTTATTCTGATGTCAGAGATTAGCTGTAGGTAATATTGGTAAGTTTAGATGTAAAAAGGGTTAGTCGAAATATCAGGGATAGTTGTTATAATGGTAAATAACTTAAGTTTCGCAGGCTCAATTCTCAACTCAAGCTTGCGGAAGTTGAAAAAATAATAATATAATGGAATTATCAAAAATCACGTCTCCGGCTGATATAAGGGGGTTGGGGATGGCAGAATTAAAGGAGCTCTGCGATGAGCTCCGACAGACTTTTCTCGTAAAAATCTCTAATCATGGAGGACATGTAGGTCCTAATCTCGGACTTGTGGAAGCTACGGTAGCGCTCCATTATGTATTTGATACTCCTAAAGATAAAATAGTGTTTGATGTCTCCCACCAGACATATATTCATAAGATGCTGACGGGTCGTATTCAGGCGTTTCTTGATCCGGCTAAATACGATGATGTGACCGGCTACACCAATCCCAAAGAATCAGAATTTGATCTCTTTACAATCGGACATACCTCTACGGCTGTAAGTCTGGCAGGTGGAATTGCGAAAGGGAGGGATCTTCAGAATCAGAAATATAATGTAGTGGCGCTCGTAGGCGACGGCTCACTCAGCGGAGGCGAGGCATTTGAAGGTCTTGATGAAGGCGCTACCCTGAATTCAAACTTCATTGTTGTGGTCAACGACAACAATATGTCGATTGCCGAGAATCATGGAGGCTTGTATTCCGATCTTGCCAGATTGAGAGCGACCGACGGAGCGGCTGAGGATAATTATTTCAAGACTCTTGGATATGATTATATTTATGTAGACAAAGGGAACGACATCGAGGAGCTTATCGGAGCCTTTAAGAAGGTGAAAGATATTGATCATCCTGTAGTGGTTCATATTCACACAGATAAGGGACACGGTTATAAACCGGCAGAAGAAAATAAAGAGGCATTCCATTTTTCAGGACCCTTTGATTTATCCACAGGTAAACCGAAACAAGAAGAATCAGGAGAGAGCTATGATGAGATATTCGCAGACGAGATGCTTTCTCAGATGAAAGGAGATCCGAAGGTATGCGTACTTACGGCAGGGACACCCGGTGTGCTCGGCTTTACTCCCGAACTCAGAAAAGAAGCAGGACGTCAGTTTATTGATGTCGGTATCGCCGAACAAGAGGCAGCTGCCATGGCTTCTGGTATTGCCAAGGCAGGAGGCAGACCATGTTTCGGAGTTGTAAGCTCATTTATCCAGAGAGCATACGACCAGCTTTCGCAAGATATTTCCATAAATAATACTCCTGTGGTGCTCAACATATTCTATGGCACGATATTAGGGATGAATGATGTGACTCATCTCGGATGGTTTGACATTGCGCTTATCTCCAACATACCGGGTTGGGTATTCCTTGCTCCTGCTACCGTGGAGGAATATCTTTCTATGCAGCGTTGGGCAATGAAGCAGACACAATATCCGGTAGCTATAAGGATACCCGGAGGGAAAGTGGTTCATTCCGAAGGAGAAGTGCAGACAGATTGGTCAGATCTCAATAAATTCAAGATTGAGCAGGAGGGCAGTGGAGTAGCCATTATCGGAGCCGGTGGATTCCTCTCATTGGCAAAAGAGACAGCTGAGCTTCTGAAAGAGAATGGTATTGATGCCACTGTGATTAATCCGCGTTATCTCAGCGGACTCGACACTGCTATGCTGGAAAATCTTAAGAAGAACCATCGGTTGGTAGTGACTGTAGAGGATGGTATTCTCGCAGGAGGTTTCGGAGAGAAGGTAAGCAGTTATTACGGGACGAGCGATATGAAAGTAGCCAACTATGGATTGGAAAAGAAATTTGCCGATCGTTATAACTATAAAGAGCTGCTTGAGGCTAACCGACTGACTGCACCTCAGATAGCAGAAGATGTTATGAAAATCATCAAAGACTGAAATATTACAGAATGATATTGAAATATGGCAGACAATCCTAAGGGATCGCCTGCCATATTTGTTTTGAGACCTATTGTCAGTGGTTCTCCATCATAAATTGTCGAAGCGATACCATCTTTATGCCTTTAAGAGTGTTTGGTGCATAATCGCGTAGGGTGATTATTCCACGATTTATATAGGGAATAATCTTATTTAGATAATGAGGGCGAGGTATTATAGCATCAGTTTTCATTATAATGAAAACTATATGCGAAACCATAAAAAGTTTTCATTATAATGAAAACTTTTTATGGTTTTTTGAGATGTGATACTTGTATTAATAATCTTAATCAGAAAAATCTTTTAATCATCGACTTAAGTTTGTGATAATTGAGGCAATAGTGATTTCCGACGGGAGAGGAAAGTCATCAGTATTATAAGAAGAGTTAAAAATTCCGAACAAGGGATAGCAGCCCACATACCCCATTTAGGGAAAAGGTAAGAAAGAATGAAAAACATGGGGACAAGAAATTTATTGGCAAAGAGAGTCTGCTCTTTTGACGAGTTCGTTTTCTATCTCAAGGGATTCAGTAAAATACTCAGGAATGGCTGCATATCCTGTTATAGCTCCGATAATGTTTCCGGCTATAGCTCCTGTGGAGTCGCTGTCGCCGTCATGATTCACCGCACACACGATGCAGTCTTCAAAACTGTCGATATGCCTGAGCACGGCAAACAGAGCTATCGCGATTGCTTCATCTCCTACCCAGCCTTGTCCTAACTTCCTGATTCCCTCAAAATCTGTCATATCACTTTTTGCAAGCTCTAAGGTCAGATTCATCAGTTTGGAAAAAGATTTAAATTCAGAGTCATATCCGGGGAAAGCCTCCGAAATAATTTCAAGAGAATAGATAATGACTCCCTCTAATTCTTTAATGCCAACAACCAGATGAGATATGCAGAATTCCACTATCAGCGCCAACATAGCAGAAGCAAATGTGCTTGCGATATGTTTATGAGTCAGGTCAGCTGCCAATCCCGCAAGCATAGCGGTTTTTAGGGGAGAGGCTATATCCGGATGTGCCCCGTAGAATATGCCGATAGGGGCTACCCTCATCACTCCGCCACAACCTTTGGAATTATTTCTTACCGTTCTGCCAAGAGAAATATCGCATAGAGCACTGAGGCAAGTATTCCCCGGGGCGCGTCGTGACCATAAGGATTTTATTCTCCAGAGAGAACTGTCAGGCAGAGGATCCGGGCTTTCGGTCTGTGTCTTATACCAATTGATATAAGCTTGGCGAATATAAGGAAGGATACTTTCCGGACTTCCGTCATTATTGGAATTCAGACCGGTCATTAATCCTTCGAGGGTGAAGAGAGTCATCTGAGTGTCGTCAGAAAATCCGGCTATCCCCTCTGCATCATTGACGAAACGAGTTATCCCTTTTTCGCCAAACCGATTTAGGATTTCCGATAGATCCATAAATTCCACTTCATATCCAAGGGCGTCTCCTACTGCGCCTCCTACGATGGAGCCGCGACATTTATCCTGTAATTGTAAATAGTCCATAGGGTTTAAAATTAGATTTTGGAAGTTTAACCTAATGGTTAAATTATCAGAGAGTTTAATGTTATAGAATAAGGCGGCGGAACAGGGAATTGAATTTTTCGTCAAGGGCATCGGCAGCATCTTTCCGGGACACCGGCGAGGGGTGGATGAGCAGCCCGGGGTGAGACGGAGAAGTCTGTATGATTGCGCTTTTCACGGCAGCGAGCCAACGATAACGTTCCTCCACTGTGAGATCAGGAAAAGGGACATCATTACGTGTGAATACTGATAATTGGAGACGAAGACGCTCAATATCCTTATTGCGGAACATCGCAGAAATACGCTCTTCATCAATATGCAGCTCGCATCTCATCCAGCGATAACGTTTCGACATCATCATCAGTCCTACATTGACAAACTCCTCCCTCTCAATATCTGCCACATACCGGAGCAGACAATATTCATAAATGATTTTTTCCTCCATTGTCAGCTCAACATATTTCTTTGGCGGATAGCCTCCTGTGTGAAAATATTGCTTTCGGCAAGACGCTTGGTAAGGAATTTGCGATACCCTTCACGCCGTTCAGCAGGCGTAATCTCGCTTCCTTCCTCCTCGAGCCATTCCTCAGGAATAAGGTCGACAATCTTGTTGAGTGTCCGTGGAGTAATTGCCTGACGCATCAGAGTATCCGCTTCTTCGAGGCGTGTGGCGTATGGGAGAAGGGCGTGGCGGCTAATGTAGGGGAACGGGTCAAGAGCAGCCGTCTCAGGATCTTTCCAAGAATGATGGAAATATAGGGAAGCGCCATGGTCTATCAGCCAGAGCTCATTATGCCATATCATCATATTCGGGTTGAGGCGTGTGCGGTCAACGTTTGTAAGGAATGCGTCCATCCACACAAGTTTTGAAGCGGTTAGCTCGTCGATACTATTGACAGCCGGGTCGAAAGTGGCAGCACCGTCAAGGAAGTGCATACCCAGATTCCGCCCCTCTGATTTCCGGAGTAGCTCCTGCACCTCCTCATCAGGCTCGGTGATGCCGAATGCAGAGTCCAGATTAAGGAGCACTAATTCAGGAGTCCTGAATTTGAAAGCTTTTGCAACGAGCCCGCCGACAAGTTCGGAGATGAGTGCTTTTTTCCCATGTCCGGCGCCACGCATTTTTACGACATAACGGAATCCGTCAGCCGCCTCTCCGAGCAGAGGTAAAGACCCTCCTTCGCGCATAGGAAGTATATAGCGTGTGAGTTCTTCATTTCTCAATTCCATAAATACCTTCTGATATAAAGGATATTAAAATTAACTTTGCAAAACCAAGATTCAATCTTGGTTTTGCAAAGTTAATAAAAATTGGTCTAAGAATCAATTATTTACTTAAGTTTCAAAGTTATATAATATTTCCAAAATTAGCAAAGATGGCTCATATTGACGGAAGGCAGTAAGCCATGGCTTACTACACGGTAACACAACTTTACTAAAGATGTCGTTATGGTTCATGGGTGGACCAATATTTTCTACATCTTACCCTAACTTATCCCTTATATTACAAGCCTTTATGGGATTGGTTCGGAGCTTGGTCCGGTTCACTTTGCAAGAGAGATGGCATGGTTCACGAGTGAGGCGAGATAGTAATGAAGGATAGACGGGGCTAAAATAATAAAATAAAGAGGGGAGAGATGTTTATTCTGCCACGGGTAGGGAATTATAAGAAGTTTTCCTAATATATGGAGGTTTAATTTTTTAATGTTCAGATAGGTTTTTCCATCACACCGTCAGGACGTGTATATGCCATAATTACAATATTTTATTGAGTTTATTTCCGTAGTTGGCTTGATTTTGCTTCCGTAGTTGGCTTGATTTTGCTTCCGTAGTTGGCTTGATTTTGCTTCCGTAG
>JAIDPA010000309.1 GCA_029062985.1 Muribaculaceae bacterium | reverse complement strand
ATTAAATATTAAACTATATATGAAACGTAAAGTAAGAGTTAGATTTGCTCCCTCTCCCACGGGACCATTACATATAGGGGGCGTTCGTACAGCCCTTTTCAATTATCTTTTTGCTCGTCAGAATGACGGAGATATGATTCTCCGCATAGAAGACACGGATAGCCGCCGTTTTGTCCCCGGTGCTGAGGAATACATAAATGATGCACTCCATTGGCTGGGGATAAATTTTGATGAAGGTGTCAGAGAAGGTGGTGAGCATGGTCCGTATAAGCAAAGCGAACGCAAGGCAATCTATCGTGAGTATGTCGACCGTCTGTTAGATGCGGGAAAGGCTTATATTGCTTTTGACACTCCTGAAGAACTTGAAGAGGCACGTCAGAGAATACCGAATTTCCAATATGACGCTCACACAAGAGGCTCAATGCGTAATTCCCTCACAATGCCGGCTGAAGAAGTGGAGAAGCTTATTGCTGACGGCGTTCAGTATGTGGTCAGATTTAAGGTGGAGCCTGACCGGGAAGTAGTGGTCGACGATCTTATCAGAGGAAAAGTGACTGTCAATAGCAATATTCTTGATGATAAGGTTTTGTATAAGAGTGCGGATAATCTGCCCACGTATCATCTTGCCAATATCGTAGACGACCACCTGATGGAGGTGACCCATGTGATTAGAGGTGAGGAATGGCTTCCTTCAGCTCCGCTTCACATGCTTCTTTATGACGCGTTCGGCTGGCACGATACCATGCCTCAGTTTGTACATCTTCCGCTTCTTCTGAAACCGGTCGGCAACGGTAAACTTTCAAAAAGAGATGGTGATAAACTTGGTTTCCCCGTATTCTTGCTCGAATGGAAAGATCCGAAGACCGGCGAAATATCTTCAGGCTATCGTGAAAAAGGTTATTTACCACAGGCAGTGGTCAATTTCCTTGCTTTGCTCGGATGGAATCCGGGGGATGACAGCGAGATGATGTCGATGGATGAATTGATAAAGAAATTCTCTTTTGAACATTGTTCGAAGAGCGGCGCCAAATTCGATTATAAGAAGGGTATCTGGTTTAATCATGAGTATCTCGGACTTATGGATGATGCGGCGTTGGCAACATTATTCATGCCGGTGCTTGCCGAACACGGAATCACAGACGCTGATCCTGATTATGTAGCCAAGGCGGTCGGTATGGTCAAGGGTCGCGCGGATCTCATCCCTGACTTATGGACACAGGGTGATTTCTTTTTTAAGGCACCTGAATCATACGCTGAAAAGGATGTAAGAAAGAGATGGAGCGCCGACACCCCACGCATTATGGAGGAGCTGATAACAGTCATTGAAGGAATTGACGACATGACTTCGGCAAATGCAGAAAAGATTGTGCTTGATTGGATTGCAGAAAAAGGTTATCATCTCGGCAATGTGATGAATGCCTTCCGTCTGGCAGTGGTCGGTGCATGTAGAGGCCCTCACATGTTTGATATTACGGAGCTGATGCCTAAGGAGGAAGTTATCTCCCGTCTGCGCAGGGCAATTGAAAACATACCTGTTCCTGAGAAATGAGACTGCCATCGCTGAAGGAAGTGAAGGGATTCCTTTCGGAAGGAGTGAGGCAGCTCGTAGAGCAGCCTCTTTATTCTGCCGGAATATCTGCATATAGATATGGAGTGAAGGTTGCGGCTCTCCGCAATCCGAAAGCACAGAAACTTGATGAAGGTCAGAAGGAGATATGGCAGCGTCTGGATAGATGCATATCTCCCTGCGATCGTTATATATGGGTGCATGCCGCTTCCTTGGGAGAATTTGAACAGGGCAGACCGCTGATTGAAAAAATCAGACGTGAGCATCCGGAATATAAGGTATTGCTGACCTTCTTTTCTCCTTCGGGCTATGAAGTGAGAAAAGATTATAAGGGGGCAGACTGTGTGTGTTACCTTCCTTTCGACACTCCGGGCAGAGTAAAGAAGTTTTTATATAAAGTCAATCCGGAGTTTGCCATTTTCGTGAAATATGAATTCTGGCGAAATTATCTTCATGAATTGTGGCGGAGGCAGATACCTGTGTATTTGGTCAGTGCAGTATTTCGTCCGGAGCAGTCATTCTTTAAGAAGCGTTCTGCCTGGTATGGAAATTGGCTCAAATGGTACACCGAAATCTTCGTGCAGGATGAGAGAAGTCGCCAACTTCTTGCAAGCATTAATGTGAAGAATGTTGAGGTTGCGGGAGATACACGTTTCGACAGGGTTTCGGATATTATGGCAAGTTGCCGTGAAATTCCGGAACTGGAATCATTCGTCGGTAAGCGTGGAAGCGATAATCGTCCGCCGATGGTCATAATGTTTGGTAGTAGCTGGGAGGCTGACGAGATAGTTTATCGCGACTGGCTGCGCAAGCATAATGAAGTTAAGGCTGTCATTGCTCCTCATGAATTTAATGCCGAACGCCTGCGCCTGCTTAAGGAGATAGTGCCCGGAGCAACAATTCTAATGAGTGAGCTTAAGGCAAATCCGGAAGCTGCTCAGGGGAAACGTATTCTGATAATGGATTGTTTCGGACTTCTATCGAGTGCTTACGCATACGCTGACGTGGCTTATGTAGGAGGCGGCTTCGGAGTGAGCATTCATAATATAAATGAAGCTGCCGTATATGGTATTCCGGTTTTATTCGGACCTGAGAACAGTAAATTTATCGAAGCTCAGGAACTCAAGGCTCTTGGAGGAGGTATAGAGGTGGTAAGTTCTGAAAGTTTTTCACGCCATGCCGACCGTTTGCTATATGATGTGGCAGAAAGAAAAAAACGAGGCAGATGGGCAGGAGAATATATTAAGGATAAGCTGGGAGCATCCGATAAAATATTGCAAAAGATTTTTCCTAAGACCAAAAAAGGATCATAAATTCAAAATTTTTTAATCAATCGAGGAAGATTTCTGATAAGGTATAGGAACTTGTCTTTTCAGAATTTAAAACAGAATGAAGCGGAGATGATTCATCTCAGCTTCATTCTGTTTTATTTAATATAAATATATTGATTACAAGATTTTTATGAATATTTAGGAATAATTTCTGACAAATTTTTAAGGATAAAAAAATTGATTGTCATCCCGACAACCAATCTTTGTGTTAACCTTAAAATCTAATACCATGAAAAACCTGTCGCTTATACCCATCT
>JAIDPA010000308.1 GCA_029062985.1 Muribaculaceae bacterium | reverse complement strand
ACATGTTGATTTGGTATCCATTCATTCTTATGATAATTCAGATTTACAATTTAGTGATGCATTGGTATCTTCGTCAATCTTAGTTTTCAGGAAAAGTAAGAATAAAAATGAATACGTTAAATTTTCATGGGGGGCTAATATTAATAATCCTGATAAAACTATCATTATAAAAAAGACTGAGTTAAATCCGATTGAAAAATGGAATTACAGTTTCTTATTAAACAGAAATGCCTATGCAGAATCTAAATTCACTATTGGTACATTCTTTAATATTAAACGTGGAATTGCTACTGGTGACAATAGTTTTTTTATTTTAAATAAAAAAACTATTGATGAATTCGACATACCCTTGCAAGTCCTTTCACCATTAATACCACCTCCGAGAAAACTTCAATCAAAGATATATACCAAAAAAAATGCGAAAGAAGATAGCTTATATTTGTTATCATCTCATGAAACAATCAGTACTATAAAAGAACAGCATATAGGTTTATATGAGTATCTCGAAAAGGGAATCTCCGATGGTGTCCATCTAAGGGCTAATTGTAAAAATAGAGATCCTTGGTATGGCTTAGAGAAGAGGCCATCCGCCCCTATCTTGGTTTCATATATGGGAAGAGACACTAATACTTCCGATATACCAATAAAATTTATCTTGAACCTGTCTGATGGAATTGCAACTAATTCATATTTGTGTTTATATCCGAAGGACGAATATTTACCTTTAGATAAAGATGCGTATAAGAATATTTGGAATATACTATCATCAATTCCAAAAGATGTGTTGTTGGCATTTGGCCGCTCATACGGAGGAGGATTATTAAAATGGGAGCCTAAGGAGTTAGGACTTATCCCATGTCCTATGTTAGCTGAATATTTTAAACCACGGCAGGCTTCGTTATTTGACAATATCTAAACATTATAGTAATTAGCATGGTGTATTTAGCATAATTAGCTGTCCTTAAGGGCGCTTGCAAAATCAAAAACACCCCCGATTTTCATCCCCGATGAAACGAACTGAAAACATAACTCTTAATATCTACATAGTCGAACACCAAACGAATAATCGAGTGGGAGTAATCTCATTTTTAAGCAAAAGCCACGGCTGACTCGCTGAATCAGCCGTGGCTTTTCTATTTTTCAATTGTTACAAGCGTTTATTTACCATTTGCTCTTCTGACTTCGTGGAGCGCTTTCTTGAATCGGTTAAGCTCTCCGGGAGTAATATCCACTTTTGAGGCTACTCCTGATTTCGGATATGCTTTCAGATATTCTGTCCTTATCTGCTGATGACTTACAATTCCTGACATGGGAATCTTATATTTCTTCATTATGGGCAGACAATAGTCTATGGCACTTTTTATCTGTGCTTCAGTCAAGGGTTTCTCTATGGTGTTGCCTTGAAACTCAATCCCAATTGTAAAGTTGTTACAGTTATTTCGTCCGTTTAACCTTGATCTCCCTGCATGCCAGGTTATACTTTCGGGAGGAGCAAGCACATATCGCGTTCCGTCAGGAGCTATCAATACATGACAGCTTACATTTCCTCTCTCTCGCCTTTGAGTAAGTATCTGTAATGAAGATTTTGTATCAGCGGTTGCCGTATGATGAAGCACAATGGCTTTGACATCATTTTTACCTTCCTGAATATTGGGAGTGGGACAAGTATATTCCCAAAAATCACCCTTCTTCTCTTTAGCGGTATAATTTTCCCATAATTCCCCACCGAGAATCGATTTCTCTCCATGCGTAAATATGGCCATGACTCCTATTCCCACAGCAAGTATACCCAGACAAATAAATATCCAACGACCTCTTTTCATTTGATTCATATTTTGAATTAGTACCTTCAGAATATTAATACCAATTCCGAGAAAAAGGTAAAAAGTAAAGACCCTGAAAGCATGCTGTGATAGCATTGTTTCAGGGTCTTTACTTTTTATTGGATTTATTCTTACTCCATTTTTTCACTCCTTATTTAGTAAGCTTAAGAGTATAATTCATTGCTGAGTCAGCTGCCAACTCAAGATTAGCGTTTGTCATTGTGATTGTAGAATCTGAGTCAACTACGAAATACATCGGAGTCTCTGCGGAGCCTGCCTGTGAATCCTTCTGATCTTTCTTAAACTCATAGTAGGTCTTGCCGTCCTTACTCTTGATATAGAAATCACCCTCGCTTGCAAACGACTTGATATCCTTATATCCTCCTACTGCTGTTGAATCTGACTGGATATAGGTCTCAACAAGTTTGTAATCTCCGTCCTTGTCATCTTCATCAAACTCAAGATGAAGAGTATAGCGT
>JAIDPA010000307.1 GCA_029062985.1 Muribaculaceae bacterium | reverse complement strand
GATAATATCTTTATAAATCTGTCATTTGAGAAGGATAGTTTAGGATTCAGACATAAGGTATATGACGATGTTTGTATTGAGATGTCTTTAATTCCCCAGGCTCCGAAGCTTTATGGCAGGAAAACGACAGTAAACTCAAATTTTAGTTATGAAATAAGAGAAGATTTGGGAAAATATTATAATGAATTGGGGAAATATTTTGCTATAGAAAATGCCACTGCAAGAAAGGATGACTTTTGGTATTCGGAAAGACCTATTCCTTTGACAAGAGGAGAAAGTGCACTTGGTGGGCTATTGAAGACTGCAAGGAAAAATAAAGTGTTTTATGTGTTGGAGAATGTAATAAGACTCCTTGAAAGCGGCTACGTAAAGACAGGAAATCCAAGTAAGATTGATTTGGGTCCGATAAATACGTTAATAAGCGGAAATACAGTAGAGGGTGTAAGATTCAGAATCGGAGGAATGACCATGGCACCTCTGAATCCTCATTTGTTTGCAAGCGGATATGTCGCTTATGGAACAAGAGATCATAAAATAAAATATAACGCCGAGGTAGAATACTCTTTTAAAAAGAAAAAAAGCCATTCCTACGAATGGCAACGACATTCAGTGTTTGCTCATTATCGTTATGATGTTGATATGCTGGGACAGCATTATTTGTTTACTAATTCTGATAATGTCTTTCTGTCTTTAAAAAGAAAGAAAAGCATCTTGGCTACTTATCAGCGCCTTTTTGAATTAGGATATATTCTGGAATTGCCTAATAATTTCTCTGTAGAAACAAAGTTCATAAGTGAGGAACAGCAATCCACAAAATGGGTTCCTTTCGTTTTTAAAAATGGTGATAATCTTTCTAATTACAGACAGTCAGGATTTTCACTTTCCTTACGTTGGGCGCCCGGGGAAAAATTTATTCAGGGAAGAACAACGCGGCGCCCTGTAAATATGGATGCATGGATATTTCAATTAAGACAGGATTATTATCCAAGGCAATTGTTTGGAGGTGCCTTTACTCTCAATAGCACCGAGCTATCAATTCAGAAAAGATTATGGCTCTCTGCCTTCGGATATACAGACATAATACTAAAAGGAGGCATTATATGGAGTTCAGTCTATTTCCCTGCACTGATGTGGCCAAACGCTAATCTATCATATACAATTCAGCCTGAGAGTTATTCTTTAATGAACCCTATGGAATTTGCTAATGACAAATATGCATCAATTGACTTTACTTATTACGGAATGGGTGTTCTTTTCAATCGCATTCCCTTAATTAATCGTTTGAAATTAAGAGAAGTTGTTACATTTAAGGGATTAATGGGAGGTCTTTCAAATCGCAATAATCCCGATAAAAATTCTTCCCTGCTAAGTTTTCCTTTCGATGCACATCCTGAAATTATGTCAGAAAAACCTTATATGGAAATCGGAGCAGGTATTGATAATATTCTTATGTTTCTGAGGGTTGACTATGTATGGCGGCTTACCTACAGAAACACTCCGGGATGCGATAAAAGTGGTCTAAGAGTGTCGTTGCATTTTTCTTTCTGAATTTTATATTGTTTGAAACTATTTTCCTGAAACATGAGTCAAATAGAATAAATAAAATTAATTATAAAACTAAGTGGCAGCAGGAATAGTAAATATCAATCGGAAATCGTTCGGACAATTTGTCACAGAGCTTTTCTCCATGATTAGAGACGGCGTCATTGACAGAAGAAGTCAGAATGAAAAGACCAAAGCATTCTCAGCTATAATCGAAAATAATAAGGATCTGATTAATAGAATTTGCTTTTGTTACGCAAATACTAACGAAGATTACGATGATTTACGTCAAGATGCTATTATAAATATCTGGAAAGGATTAGATACTTTTCGGGAGGAGGCTAAAAGTTCGACATGGATCTACAGAGTTTGTTTAAATACGTGCGTTACAAGCTGGCGTAGGAATAGTTGGAAAACTAAGACCCAATCAATTGAGTTTTCAAGGCTACCCGAAAAATCTGAAACAGATCCGGCTACCGAAGATATGGAATATCTTCATTTCCTCATTTCGAGACTGACTTCATCTGAGAAAGCATTAATTATGATGTGGCTTGATGAGATGAGTTATGAGGATATCTCATCAGTAACGGGTCTTAATAGAAACACGATTGCAACTAAGTTGCGCAGAATAAAGGAGAAACTTGCAAAGATGGCTCAAACTATTAAATGATAGAAGTTATGAATACCGATGAGTTAAAATTATTATGGGAAGAAAATTCACGTCGTCTTTCACAATTGGAAGATGATATGGACAGTATGGTAAGAAATGCCAGGGACGGAAGAAGAAGAACAGCATTAGATAATCTGATTGCATACTACCGCCGATTTTCAATGTTGGCATTTGCATGCGCATTGATGTGCTCAGTTTATCTAAAAGTGACTTATTTACCGGAAGAGATCCGGATAATGATTGCTGTATGGGGTGTTGTGTATTTTCTAACGGCAGGAATAATGGATAGATGGTTAATGAAACAGTTGGAAAAGATCAATATCTATACAATGTCCTTTTCAGAAGTCGTAAAAAGAGTGATAAACTGTCGTAAGAAACATCACCTGTTTATGCTTATATTATTACCGATGGCTGTTTGTTTAGTTGGAGGGATGGCTTTTTTCTCTACAAATGAAATTTTGGTATGGGGAATATGGGCAGGTATTCTTGTAGGATGTATAGTAGGAGCGAGAGCCTACTATAAAATCATGTTTCAGTACAAAGAATTGTTACGGGATGAATAGATGGTGCCATAGGTTGTAATAAAGATGTCAACCCCGGAGAATAATATAAAAGAAATGAGCTACACAATATTGTGTAGCTCATTTCTTTTATATTATTCTAAATTAGTGAAAATC
>JAIDPA010000306.1 GCA_029062985.1 Muribaculaceae bacterium | reverse complement strand
CTTATTTATCTTGCTGATGAACGAATAGATGAAAGCAACTCTTTATTAAAATCATCTGCCTTCATAAGATCTTCTACAGAAAGATGCATCCTATATCTCCAATAGTGATGCACTTCTGCCGGTTCATTGATCTGCTCGTAATGTGGATTCTGACGACGCATATTTCCATCCGAAGAAAGCCAATCAGCTAATGGAAGAATACAAAGCATTGATGGCGACTTAAGCTGAAGGTCGATTATTTTCTTGCAAATCCATGGCTCAGCGAAGTAAGGTGCCTCGCCTCCTTCATGAAGTGCGTTATTATAGAATCTTTGTGTAACAGCGCGATCAGCCTCCCACCAAGATCGGATACCACCCATATCATGAGTAGATGTCGTGCAGACAGAGAAATAAGGGTAATGCCAAGTATCACCAAATTCACTATGAGGATCCTTTGGCATTCTCTGGATTTCAAGCGAAAGAAGCTCCAGACGTTTCATAACTTCAGGCACACAATCAGGAATCATACCCAGATCTTCTGCACATGTCAGCATACCTGTAGAATCAATGAGAGGTGGCAACTTCCACATCGCCTTACCATACCAGAAATCATTATGACGCTTGTAGTAGAAATCAGTATAAAGACGATTAAAGCACCATTTCTCATAATCAGTCAAAATACGATACTGATATGTAAACTGAGCAGAGATACGAGGGTGATAATGTCCCTTGTGATACGGATCTTCTATGAACAAAACATCATCGATAAGACCCAAAAGAGCATTACATATTCTGTTATTTTTCTCGTTTTGCTCAAGAGAGGTAAAATAGTTCATCACTTTTTGCTGAGTATCAACAAAAGGCATCAGACGATATTTTCCTTCAGGAAGTTGCTCAAGATAGCTTGCTTTAACTTCATCGACATATTCTCCGAAGAAATCATGAAGCATCCATTCCAAAATGAGAGGTTTAGCCTGAACTTCAGGATTAATCCAGAAATCAAAATTATGTCTTAACTCTTCCGGAGAGAAGGGCAGAGCAGGGTTGAAATATCCTAAAAGTCCGTGGATTGCATCCATTGGTATCTCCCATATTCTGAAGAAGCCCAAAATATGATCAATTCTATATGCATCGAAATATTCAGCCATCTTCTTGAAACGAGCTTTCCACCAAAGGAAGCCATCTCTTGCCATTTCATCCCAATTATAAGTCGGGAAGCCCCAGTTCTGACCCAGCACTGAGAAATCATCCGGCGGAGCACCCGCCTGACAATTCATATTGAAAAGATATGGACGCTGCCATGCATCAACACTGAAGCGACCGATACCAATCGGTATATCACCTTTTAGAACAACTCCATGATTATGGGCATAGTCTCTTACTTCTCTCAGCTGTCGGTCAAGATGGAACTGCACGAAATAATGCAGTTTGATCTCTTCTTCATTTTCTTTAATAAAGTTAGCGACCTTCTCCTCATTATAAGTGGAAAAATCTTCCCAACGGTTATTATCAGGAGTTCCGAACTTATCACTCAATGCTCTCCATGCAGCGTAAGGGGTAAGCCAATTTTCATTGTGCTGGAAAAACTTTTTAAATTCATCTGAAGCCAGATCTTTTTCACCATTCTGGATGAAAATTTCTTTCAGGTATTCAACTTTAGCTTTATTGACCGCCTCATAATCAATCTGAGGAAGCAGATTAAGTTCTTCCGCAATCTTATTATAATGCTCTTTTCTTTTCTCATCATTTAATTCTCCGACAGCATCCAAGCGTGCATACATGGGATGAAGAGCAAAAGTAGAATTGGCACTGTATGGATAAGAATCTACCCATGTACCTGTCTTGGTCGTGTCGTTGATTGGGAGCACCTGCAGCATTTTCTGTCCGGTAAGCACACACCAATCAACCATTTTTTTAATATCATAAAAATCTCCAACACCAAAATCGTCTTCTGTACGAATGGAGAAAACAGGAATAGCTGTGCCGGCGCCTTTCCAATTGTTTCGTGGATTAGCGAAACGTAGTCCATCAACCACTATTTGAGTTCCGGGTGCTTCATTTATGAGTCCGCAAACACGATTATTGATAGTTTCCCAGCCAACGACTTCTTTAGTATTTTTCTTAAGTATCAAGAATTTGTACTCGAATGGGGCATCAAATTCAGAAAGCGGCAAATTAACTTCCCATTCAGGATAATTTGCATCGTTCATCATTATTGCCTTATCCGGTTCCCAATTTCCCAAGAAATCACCTTCACCGGATATTGCCAAAGTTTCATCCGGCTCAATCATAGGAGCATAAATTCTGAATTGAATAGTATCAGGCAAAGAACGCACCGGTTCATCACGATGTGAACGCTTTAGCATACCATTCACAAACGCAGAGGAATAGTAGGGTTTATCAGCCGGCATATCTTGCCAGGAATCAAAAACCTTTACTTCCTTTATCTCAGGATTACTCATGAAACGGTGAGGCTTACCCCATTCAAAACGCCAGGCTTTTTCAGGAGCTTTTACAACAAAGAAGTAATTGAAATTTCCAGGATCTCCCTCCAGATCGAGTTCAGCTGTCCAAGTGTCAGGAGAATCAAGTTTCATCTCAAGAGCTTCCCTTGGATCACCACCTCCGAGCTGAAGGATATCGCCGCATAAGTAAACGGCTTCTCCCCATTCAGTGTGATAATTTAGATTAAAAGAGATTTTCATGTGAGAATCATATTTAGCTATGGTAAAAGACAGTTAGAATACTGCATTTACCTGGTTAAAAAAATTTTTATTATCCACAACGAGAGTTTCCGCATGTGGTGCAAATAAGACAACCTTCTTGATAAATTAAGGTTTCAGCTCCGCAATTAGGGCATTTTGCACCTTTTGCCTGCATACCATTCGGAATATACTTCTTAAGAGCTCTTTCCACACCGTTTTTCCATGTGTTGATACTGTTGGAATCTAAATCCAGACCGCTAACCAGTTTCAACACCTGATCAATCGGCATACCATATCTCAGTACACCCGAAATGAGTTTTGCATAATTCCAGAATTCAGGATTAAACTTATCGCTTAAGCCTTCAATGGTGGTTTTATACCCTCTTTTATTTATAAACTGAAAATCGTATCTTTTCTTGCCTTTTTCGTCTACAGCCTTAATAATTTTTCCATGATTTACTGATTTTGGACAAAATATTCCATCATCATCATCAGCAAGTCCTGTAAATATTTCATAAGGTTTACCGTCAACAAGACCTACAAAAGCAATCCATTTTTCCTTATTATTCTGGAAACGGACGACGTCTGCCTCCAGCTCAGCGGGCCGCTTTACAGTATGATCAGGCAGATGTATCAGACCATTCGTAATGGAAATATGTTTATTTTCACTTTTCTTTTGTACTGATTCAAGCACATTATTACGTGAACCATCCCTATAGACTGTGCAACCCTTACATCCGGATTTCCAAGCTTCAAAATATAGTTTTTCCACTAAGGATTCGTTTACATCATTCGGAAGGTTGATAGTAACACTTATAGAATGATCAACCCATTTTTGAATTGCGCCTTGCATCCTTACCTTTTCCATCCAATCAACGTCGGAAGCGGTTGCCTTATAATATGGAGAACGCGCCACTAAATCATCAAGCTGCTCATTTGAAAGATTGGAGGCAGCTTGGATTCCGTTTACGTTCATCCATTCCAAAAACTTGTGATGATAAACTATATATTCTTCAAACGAGTCGCCAAGATCATCAATAAAATCAACACGTACATTCTCATCGCTTGGATTCACCTTGCGTCTTCTTTTATAGACAGGCATAAATACTGGTTCAATTCCCGAAGTCGTACGTGTCATTATTGATGTGGTACCCGTAGGGGCAATGGTCAGACATGAAATATTACGTCTGCCATATTTTTCCATTCTTTCAATCAAATCAGGGTCTGCATCCCTCAGTCGATTTATAAATGGATTATTTTTTTCCTTTTCCGAATCGTATATTTCAAAAGGTCCTCGTTCTTTTGCCAAATCTACAGAGGAGGCAAAATAAGACAGTGCCAGCTCTTTATGAATCCTTACGGAAAAATCTGTAGCTTCAGGAGTGCCATAGCGAAGTCCCAAAGCCGCAAGCATATCTCCTTCGCCGGTTGTGCCACATCCGGTCCGACGTCCAATTGAGGTTTTCCTCTTTATTTTATGCCAGAGATTAAGTTCAGTCGTCTTAACTTCTTCAATTTCCGGATCCGATTTTATCTTATTAATAATGGCATCAATCTTTTCAAGCTCCAGATCAATAATATCATCCATTATTCTTTGAGCCTTCTTGACATGTATCCTGAAAAGATCAAAATCAAACTCAGCATTTTCCGTGAAAGGATTTTTAACATAACTGTAGAGATTTATTGCCAATAGTCTGCAGCTGTCATAAGGGCAAAGAGGTATTTCTCCACAGGGGTTTGTAGAGACGGTTTCAAATCCGAGATCTGAATAACAATCTGCAAGACTTTCTCTCTTTATCGTATCCCAGAAAAGCACTCCCGGCTCTGCACTCTTCCAAGCATCGTGAATTATCTTATTCCATATTGCTCGTGCGTCCGCCTCCTTTTTTACAATTGGATTTTGAGAATCGGTAGGGAATTGCTGAAAATATACGGAACCATTTTCAGCAGCACGCATGAAATCATCGTCAATCTTGACAGATACATTCGCCCCCGTAATTTTTCCGGGTTCCATCTTAGCATCGATAAAATCTTCAGAATCCGGATGCCTGATTGCGACTGTCAACATCAAAGCCCCCCTACGTCCATCCTGTGCGACTTCTCTCGTGGAGTTACTGTATCGTTCCATAAAAGGTACGAGTCCGGTAGATGTCAAAGCAGAATTTTTAACAGGAGAACCTTTCGGCCTTAAATGAGACAAATCATGCCCGACGCCTCCTCTACGTTTCATCAATTGAACCTGCTCCTCGTCAATCTTAACAATTCCTCCATAGGAATCCGGTCTGCCATCGAGACCGATAACGAAACAATTAGAAAGAGATCCAACTTGAAAATTATTACCAATTCCAGCCATAGGACTGCCTTGTGGAACAATATATCGAAAATCTTTCAAAAGTTCAAAAATTTCATTCTCATCCATTGGCGACGGATAGAGATTTTCAATCCTGACAATAGATTTCGCGATTCGACGATGCATATCCTCCGGAGTCTTTTCATAAATATTTCCAAAAGAATCCTTAAGAGCATATTTGGTAACCCAAACGCGAGCAGCCAATTGATCACCCTGAAAGTATTCCAACGAAGCTTTAAAAGCATCATCGTATGAATATGTCTTTGGTTCTACCATCTTTTACTATCCAATGACTTGAAGATCTAATCTGATTATTATTAAGATT
>JAIDPA010000305.1 GCA_029062985.1 Muribaculaceae bacterium | reverse complement strand
TTCATGCTCTCGTGACCGATCATCGCCGTCATCAGGAACGGACCCACAAGCGGTATGTGCATCAGGGGGATGATGATCCCCCCGGTGTCCGAGACGCCGCGCTTAAGACCGTTGACGCTGACGTTCGTGCCCAGGAACGGGATGTAGTCCGCGACGTCCAGGACCAGCCCTATGTAGGGATGGAGCGGGTTGAACGGGGGGGTCGTCGTCACGTGCACGTCGATCCCAACAACCATCGTCATATGACTGTCCGCAAGTAACATGGGATATCCTAACAATAATCAGCACTAAATGCCCATTTTTTGTCTAAATATTTCTCTAATTTTTATTCAATTCAATTGCTTTTAAAATTGGAGAAAAATCAAGTTTTTTACCACCCTTAGTTATTTTTCCGGACTGATATCTAAGAATTAAAGAATATGGTGTAATACCATTATTATCAGCAATAAATGGGTCAACTCCTTTTCTTATTAAGTTTAATAACAACTCTTCATTCCGTGGATGAAATTGCAAAGCGATTCTTAAAGCATTCTTGCCTAATCTATCCGTAGCATTAATATTGATTTTTGGATCGTTTAGTAAACAATTAATTATCTCAGTATTGTTAGCACGAATTGCAGCAAATAATGGCGTTGAACCAATATTATCCTGCTGATTAATATCGGCACCTAAATCAATCAGCTTCTTTGCAAATTCATTTTTCCCTTCTTCTATCGTATTTGTCAAAAAACTACGCCCATCTCGATCAACACTATTTAAACCATATTTTTTCAGGAATTTCTCTATATTACTAAAATCTGCTTGTAACATAAGAGGATATAATTGAGTGTCATCAAATCTGTCCATATTGCAATTTATTTACATTTTATTTCTGTTTTCGGTAATTCATGTTTATGACTCGTGTTCTCTGAAGGATGCTCTATTTGATACAAGTTTGGATTATTCATCCTTTCATTAAACTGTGATTGAGTTAGACCTTCTGCTTCTGCCTTAGCCTTCTCTCTCCAAAATTCATGGCCAGGCTTATGGCCCAAATGATATTCTCCTTCTGCGATACTATAATTTCTACGCTTACCTCCTGGTATTTGAAGATCTGGGTTATTGATATCAGTAAATCGCCCATCAACTATATCAGCATTTAATTCTACTGATTGTCTGGTTGATTTTCTTATATAGGGGCGGTGTAGGTATAATCCCCAGACATCCAACCACGTATTTACATCACTGACATAGCCGTACAGTGTCGGATTGTTACCGGCCAAGCCTATCGGGTCTGAGGAGATATACATGCCCATCTCCGGAGAGTAGTAGCGGAAGCGGTTGTAGTAAAGCCCTGTCTCTTCGTCCTCGTACTGCCCCTGATAGCGGAACGGGATAAGCGACCGGTCGCCACGGCTCTCCATGACCCTGCCGTAAACGTCCAACAGCATCTCCCATACGAGGTTACCCGCACTGTCGTATGCCTGCGTTGGCGTGCCAAGATAGTCATACACTATCGTGTAGCGGTCCTTTTCCGTAACCTTGGCAACCGGGGTGAACGACTCCCCGTCATATACCCATGTGACGAGTCCGCGATATGTCTCAGGCGCGTGTGTATTGGCGCAAGGTTTGTTTCCTACGTTACACCGGGATAAGGTAGAGATTGATAATTCTCCACCAATTTACTAAATGAATTAAGATGCTCCATGTTACTTAATCGATTATTTTCGCAAAGGTACTAAGTTTTTGGCACATATAACATGATGCGAAGCCGAATTTTGCGCATTATACCCCTATTATCAATGGAAATAACTAAATTTGCATTGACAATCGGCAAACTCTATCAACATTAGAAGGATGACAGGAATATTTCGGAATAGAATAAAGCATTTTTGGATGGTATCATTCTTAGGAGTGCTGTGTATCGGTTGCGGCTCTCTTGGCAATGATCTTCCTTCAGATGAAGAGATGATCAACACTTTTCATGCAAAGGAAGCGACCTTCAATGAAATGGTGCAGCTTCTTCAGGAGTTTCCATCATGGGAGGGGGATAATCTTGGTGGATTCAGATACCGTGACGGTTACTGGCCCGAAAGTGCTGAAAGTCGCGCCTTTTTCGGAGAGGAGCTTGCATTGAGAATTGACAGTCTGCTGAAAGAGATGGGATGTGAAAACGTTCATTTCTGGTACGCCCGTTCCGATGCATCTGCCGACACCATCCGCCCTAATAAGTATTCTTTCGTTTCCAATGCAGACGGTCTTTCTATCGGCCCGGGTATTTCAAAGGAGTTTGTGTATTGCGTTAATCCAATCGACTCTTTAGATTTAAAGTGTGAAATATGTTATTTGGAAGAAAAACCCTCCACTGTCTTTGTGACTGATGGTGATCTTGACAGTCTGTATTATGACATCCGTACAAAAGCAAATGAGATAGAAGAGGGAATAGCCTTCATTAAATTAAGACGTCGTATTGCGGACAACTGGCTCATCGAACTTGAATATTTCCATTGAACCTATTTACGGAATCAAACATTACGGTACTATCTCGTAGGGAGTGGTGTCGGTGTTGTGGAAGATGGTCTGCAGGCAGGATCTAAGAATATCAAATTCTATATCTTCTAACGGAGCAGATAATCAATCAATGTGAGATTGCAGACATTTCCATAATCTTCAATCCCAATGCAGACTCTATTTTTGATATCGTCTCTATAGACAAATTCTCTGTGCCCTTCAATATACGCGATATATATTGTTGAGAACAGCCCATTTTCTCTGCAACTGATTTTTGGGTTAATCCCAGTTCCTCCATTCTATCAAGCATCATCATGGCTATTTTCTGCGAATATCGAAGCCATGACTTGTTAGCAATTCGCCACTCTGCATTTTCCTTCCATTTGGATGGAGTGGGACTTTGATGCTCATGCAATTTTGAAAGTATTTCACTTTGTGTTTTCATATCGATTCAAAAAATACAGTCATTTTCTTCACACTTGATAGGATTATGATATTTTATCTTTTGTATTTCCATTTCTTAAACAGGATAACAAATTATTTACAATCCCTTCAAGGTACTAACTCATAGGGAGTGGTGTCGGTGTTATGGAAGATGGTCTGCATGAGGCGGGCGCCGACTTTGGCTATGCTGTCGATGTCCGTATCTACGCGGAGGCTAATGACCGGTGCCTGTGCCGGTTCGGTAAAATC
>JAIDPA010000304.1 GCA_029062985.1 Muribaculaceae bacterium | reverse complement strand
GTGTATAGGAAGCCTCTGCCTCAGCTTCCTATACACAGGGCTACTACCGTCGCTCTGTGCGTTCGCGCAGAGTGGATCTGCATGTGTTTGAAGTGGTGCAGAATCTGAAACATTTTTTCAAGCTTAAAGCGAGCGGACTTTCTACACTTGACATTCTGCGCGGAGGAAGAAACAAGGAAGAGATAAAGGATCTGGAATACGAAATTGACCGAACGGCATGGCTTACAGCCATGATTAAGGCTGGCGACAGGGAATGTATTGACTGGCTCACTGAAGCTATGACTTCAGAAAATAATTCCAACCGGATGACTCATTCCTACTTCAAGGCAATAGTAATGAGCGGTAACCCCGAACTCCTTGAACTCGAAGGGAAGCTTCTCCTTGCCGCCCGTCTGCAGGAGGGATTGAGGCAGGCAATTGTGGAGACTATGGATGCAGGTACGACCGAGAGCTACCGACACCTGCTTCAGGTCATTGTAGACAACAATCTTCAGCGTTTTGCTGCCATTAAGCGCGGACTTGCAGTTACTACCGGTCTGGATGAAAGCGAGGCTCCGGAAAGAATCACTGATAAATACATTTCGCTTGTTCATCAGTATGTAAATGATCGTGAGGCTGCCCGTCAAGCCGTTGAAAGTGAAGACGCGATGGAGATTTATCTCGGACTCTGGGCGCTCTCATTCTTTGATGCTGATGATGTGAAGGAGCCGATGGAGTCACTCATAGCTACGGCTCCCTCATATCGTGTGCAGGCTGCTATGCTGGCGCTTGAAACTCTTCAGTTTTACTCACTTCTCTGCACCCGACTTGCATCCCTGGCTCTCCGCAGCCGACATGACGATCATGCAATTGTAGCAGGAGCACTTCCGATGTACCTTCTCCGACCGCGTGCATACTATCGTCCTTATTACTATAATCAAAACACAGATAGACAAGTTCTGAATGATTATTTCAGTTCACGCGAGGAGGCTGAGGCTGATTTCGAGATTCTGATAGGAATACTCGATTCAATGAAGGGAGATGAGACGTTTGCTCCTTACGTATTCCCATGGAATGTTGAGAAGCTGACCCGGAGTGAGCTTGCCCGTAAACTTGCTTTCATCGCATCCTTACTCGATGATAATGTCTACATCGAACGTTCGCTCCAATATTTACCCTTTATTGATTCCTATCCACGAGCCGGCATAATCAAAAATATGATGGAAAGGGGAGAGAGCCGGAAGAAGATTGAATTTGTAGTGAAGGGAATGGCTGACAGGGCAACCGAAGTGAGGGATACATGCTGTGAGATTGTCGTGAAGCTCCACAAGGAAGGTAAACTTGAAGATACCGACTATCATTCAATGGAGGAGCATCTGAGACTGAAAGCCTCAAATATGCGCATAGCCATTATCAATATTCTTTCGTCTCTTCCGGAAGAGGTTGTAAAGGAGACAATCAGACGTCTTCTCTCCGACAAAACTGCCGACAGAAGGCTGGCAGCCCTCGATATAATCAAAAACTGGATTGATAAGGGTGAAAAAGTGGAACTCGTAAAATCTCTGTTGCCTGAAGTGGAGGAAATACGGAAACCTACATCCAAAGAAAAAGTCCTCATCAGCAGTATTATTGATTCTTATAAAGGAGATACCAATATTTATAATGTCTCTAACGGTTTCGGACTTTATAACCCATCCGAGAGTCTGGAGCTTAAGGTCTGTGTCTCTGATAAAACAAATCTGGAGGAAGCCCTGACATTCCGCAATAAGAAGCGCCCGGCAGAAATTTTGCAGAAAATCATGTCGCTCATTGAGGAAAATGCCGATTATGAATTTAAGAATAACTGGGGAGAGACCATGCGCTTGGGAAATACTCCTAAATATGAGCGTTATGGCAGAGGAGTAAAGTCACTTGCGAAAAGCGAAATGTGGGTTGATTTCTATAAAAAAGAAATCGGTACTCCGGCTGATATTCTACGCCTTCAGTTTGCTATCAGTTGTGAGGATGACTATAAGTATGACGCTCCATTTATTCCTATTATCCGCCGGGTACTCGGAAAGGCAATTCAGCAGAAGTTTATTTTTGCTGATTTTACGGAGAAACCTTATTACAATCAGGCAATGACAGTGTTGGAATGCCTTATTGAAGAATATATAGGCTCGCCCCAAAATCGGCATACAGCTATTGCCCTTATCAATCATATCACGACTGAACTGAAACCGGAAGAGATGGTGAAGGAATATAAGAAGGGTTACTATTCAAATGAGAGTGAACATGATATTCTGAGTTTAGAGCCCTTGAAAACCCTCACCCATACGCTCATGTCAAAGGCTAAAGCTGATGAAGAGTTATTCCTGGCTTCTTTTGCCTCAAGATATGAATATTATCGCAAACTGGGGTTCAAGAAGGATTTCAATCCCATAAATCCGGATGAATATCTACGTCTATGGAAACATGGTTTAATTAATGACAGCGAACTGTGGCATGAGATGATGGGTAGGGAAGATTCTCCCCAATTAATTAAAGCATATACAAGTCGTCTGCCGGAAGCTCCCAGACGTTATCGCTGGCAAAAGGAATTGCAGACTCTTTCACCCGAACTCAGTAAGGTGGTCAGAAAGGCTATTGACCGAATACTGGATATTGAACTTCAGAGAGGCGATACACCCACCATTGTTT
>JAIDPA010000303.1 GCA_029062985.1 Muribaculaceae bacterium | reverse complement strand
ATATTGATTATTTAGTTATTATGAAAGGGACGATGATTCTTATGAGTCTTATGAGTCTTATACTTGCTATAAGACTTATAAGCTTTATAAGACTCATAAGATTCATAAGAATCATAAGAAATCCTCCCAGGCGGGAAATTTATTTCGTGAAGGCGTTCCAGCCTTGCGCTTTCAGAGGAATTTCAGCGCCGTCGCGCGTCACCATCGCACATCCAAGTTCGGGCTTCGTTACATACCCTATCATGCGGACCCCTTTCATCTTTTCTATCTTCTCATGGTCAGTCAGAGGCACTGTGAAAAGGAGCTCATAGTCTTCTCCACCGTTCATGGCAGCCGTAACAAGATTCATATTGAATTCCTCTGCCATCAACGCCGTCTGATAGTCGATAGGAATTTTATCTTCATAGACCCGGCATCCCGTGTCGGAAGCCTTACAGATATGGAGAAGTTCAGATGAGAGACCATCGCTTACGTCCATCATTGCTGTAGGTTTGATGCCCTGTCTGCGCAATTCCTCAATAATATCCTTACGGGCTTCCGGCTTAAGCTGACGCTCCAGAATGTATTCCTTACCCGCAAAATCAGGCTGGAAATCTTTCTGACCTTGCCCTACGCGATTTTCGCGCTCGAGAAGCTGAAGACCCATGTAGGCTGCCCCCAAGTCGCCACTGACACAAATGATGTCAGTAGGCTTAGCACCGTCGCGAGTCACCACATCCTTCGGATCTGCAACCCCGATGCAGGTGATGCTTATTACCAGACCTGTAACGCTCGCACTCGTATCGCCTCCGACCATGTCAACTCCATAAAGTTCGCACGCAAGCTTTATGCCTGAATAAATTGCTTCAAGATGTTCTACCGTAAAACGACTCGAAACACCTATGCTTACCGTTATCTGCTTCGGAGTGCCGTTCATGGCATAAATATCGCTGAAGTTCACGATCGCTGCCTTATATCCCAAATGTTTCAAAGGGACGTAACGCACATCGAAATGCACTCCTTCAAGAAGAAGGTCAGTAGTGACCAACACATCCTTGTCGCCAAAAGAAAGGATTGCAGCATCATCGCCCACACCTTTCTTAGTCTCAGGATTTTTCAGAGGGAAATCCTTTGTCAGCTTATCTATCAAACCGAATTCCCCAAGTTCATTTATTTCTGTTTCTTTCTGTTCCATAAAAAATTGTATTGATTAACGAGCAAGACGCGAAAGCATCTCCTTAATGATATGTGTCATCACCGGCTGAGCCTTGATGGCAGCTTTCTGCACCTCCTCATGAGTAGGCACCTCAGTTATGTCTTTACCTCCAAGGTCAGTAATCACTGAGACTCCGAATACAGTCATACCGGCATGATTGGCTACTATCACCTCAGGCACTGTTGACATTCCTACCGCATCTCCGCCAATAATGCGGAAATACTCATACTCAGCAGGAGTCTCGAAAGTAGGACCGGGAGTTCCGACATATACCCCATGCATCAGACGAATGCCATCGACATGCGCGATATCGTCAGCCATCATTATCAGCCCCTTGCTGTAAGCCTCAGTCATAGCCGGGAAACGAGGTCCCAGATCGTCATAATTCTTACCTCTCAGCGGATTCTCCGGGAACAGGTTGATATGGTCAGTGATTATCATCACGTCGCCCACCTGAAATTCCTTATTCATGCCTCCGGCAGCGTTGCTGACAAAGAGAGTGGAGACACCCAACTTCTGCATGACACGCACAGGGAAAGTCACCTCCTTCATCGAATACCCTTCATAATAATGGAAACGCCCCTGCATAGCCATTATATATTTTCCTCCGAGAGTACCGAATATGAGTTTCCCACTGTGTCCCTCAACTGTCGAAACCGGGAAATTAGGAATATCCTTGTAATTGAGTTCAGTCTTAATATCTATGTGATTGACGAGGTCACCGAGACCGGTGCCGAGAATTACAGCTGTATCAGGAGCAGCTCCCACTTTGTCAAGAATAAAATCCGCTGATTCGCGAATCATCTCAAGATAATCTTTTTCCATAGTCAATAAATTTTGGGCTAATAAAATAGGGAGCGATTACAGACCACATACAATCTTAAATCAGCTCCCCTCTATTGTTTATAACGTTGATTGAGATTTATTTGTTTCAGCCATCAGAACAGCATCTCCTTCAGCTCCTGAATGAAATCTTTCTCATCGAGGCCGTTAATCATCTTCACTGTCACGGGAAGATAAAACGTGAATGGTTTCAATGCCTTCGGAAAATAAGGGTTATGCATCAATCGCACAGCATCTTTCTCCGTAGTGACGATAATTTTTCTTTCTCCCGGAAGTGCCTGAAATCTTTCCTTAATATGGTCAATATCGGCTCTTGTGAAATCGTGATGATCGGGGAAATGATCCACCTTCACCTTGAAAGGGTAATTCCTGAAATAGCGCACGAAATAACGCGGATGGGCAATACCTGTCAGAAGAAGCACACCGTCATTAGCTGTCAGGGATGCCAACGACGCATGATACGGAGCCTCATCAGCGAAGACAGGGGTCAGGCTGCCATACTCATATCTCGAGAAGAAAAGCTTCTGAAAGTTCATCAGGTCAAGATCATTCTTTGTGATCCTGAAATTGATGGGCATCAGGTCATCAGGGCATTTGGTGACTACTACCATATCTGCCCTATTGACCTGCACCGGACTTTCACGAAGTCTTCCTAAAGGAAGAAGCTTATCTTTATAGAAAGGGCGGTTATAATCAGTCAGCAAAACCGACACCTTCGGTTTCACCCAACGGTGCTGGAAAGAATCGTCGAGCACTATAAGCTGAAGATCAGGGAAAAGACGCTGAAGTTCCGCTATTCCTTTCCGCCTGTTCTCACAAACAGCCACCTGCACTCTCATCCCGAATTTTGAATAGATCTGATATGGTTCATCTCCGATTAGCTCGGGTGTGCTCTTAGAATTGGCAAGCACAAAACCCTTGGTCTTCCTTTTATACCCCCTACTCAGAACAGCAATATTGTAATCAGGGGCAAGATTGCTGACAATATACTCCACATGCGGCGTCTTGCCAGTGCCTCCGACTGTGATATTTCCCACCCCTACGATAGGGATGTCATATTCCTCCTCCTGCAGAATTATTTTATTATCGAAAAGCCAGTTTCTCACCCACGTCACGAATCCATAAATCCATGACAGGGGTGTGAGCAAATAGACCATTATTTTATCTTTAGTAGTCTTCACAGCTTTTCATTAAATATAATTAAACATATATATTTCCCCAACTTAAAAATACAACCTGACCCTGAAAGAAATTAATTAGGGTTTACTTCAAGAAAACGGACATCTACATCCGGCATCATAGCCTGAACGTGCTTCTTACCCAAGACACTTTTAGCAAATCTCACCAACAGCAATTCATAATTGTCATTGATGAATTTCGCCATGGATTCTTCGGCTGTCATCCCTTCAAGTTCGGGAAGAAGATTCCAGAATGAAGTCTCAATCTCCGGATAAGATGCCAAATTATATTTTCCTTCAATATTTGCTTTCTCTGCCACCCAGTCAATTGCCGACTGCAGTCCGCCGAACTCGTCGACCAAACCAATCCTGATTGCCGAAGAAGCATCCCATACTCTACCCTCACCTATCACTCTGACTTTCTCCTCACTCATTTTACGACCTTTGGCAACACGCTTCACGAATTTATCATATCCCCTTTCTACGTATTTCTGCATGGCAGCAAGCTGACGCTCATCCATTGCTTTGTAAAGGGAGGGGAATTCAGCCTGCGGATTGGTCGCTACGAGCTGGGGCGACACTCCGAGCTTATCAATCAGACCCTCAGCATTAGGAATAAGTCCGAAAATACCAATTGAGCCGGTGATGGTCAGCGGGTCGGCATAAATCTTATCTGCGCAGCATGAAATCCAGTATCCTCCTGAAGCCGCAACATCGCCCATCGACACCACAAGAGGCTTCTTCTTCGACTGGAAATAATCGAGCGCCTCACCAATCTGCTCACTTCCAAACACGGCACCACCGGGGGAATTGACTCTCAGAACCATTCCCTTGACATTGTCATCATCAGCAAGACGGGTGATGAGCGGCACGAACTTTTCGTAATTGATTGTACCGTTTCCTCCTCCGTCAACAATTTCTCCTGAGGCATACACCACGGCAATCCTTCTTTTTGCTGACATTGACGATGCAAGATCTGTCTGATCAACAAGGACAGAAGGATTTACAAAAGACAATTTCTTGGGGTCACGTCCAATATGCTTTGCGATTATATCATCCATCGCACGCTCATACACCAGTTTGTCTACGAGACCTGCCTTGACAGCTTTTGAAGCATCCTGGAGGAAAATGAAATCTCTGCTGACAAGCGAATCAATATTCTCTGCTGTGAGCTCCTTACGCATATCAGCCATTGACTCGCGCACGTAAAGCCACATATTATTATAAAGAGTGTCAAGCTGAGCACGTGCGGGCTGACTCATCTCATTAAGGATATAAGGTTCGACAGCCGACTTGTAAGTGCCCACTTTCACCACCTGGAACGTAATGCCTATCTTATCAAACAGACCTTTCATATAAAGAGATGTTCCCCCTATACCCTGAAGCATTACCTGTCCTCCCGGATTCATGTATAGATGAGAAGCCATGGATGCTACAAAATAGTCGGCATTGGTATAATAGTTGCCGTATGCTATAACCTTTTTACCGACCTTCTTGAATGCAATGAGTTCCTCACGGAGGGCATTGAGAGTGGCAAGGCGTGCTGAGACGCCGTTACATTTCAGATAAATTGCGGATATATTCTTGTTTTCAGCTGCCTCACGAATAGCGAGCACGAGATTCTCAAGAGTCTGCGGGCGCGACACGTCTTTCTGCAACAATGAGATATAATCAAGGTCAAGAGGAGTCTCCCTCTCCTCGATTACTCCGCTCAGGTCGATTGTCAGAACGCTACCTTTCGAGACATTCGTATTTTCAGCTGCTGACGAGCCCATCTTGGCAACAATGCCGATGCCGACCATGACAGCCACAACTCCAAACAAGACCAATGCAATCCACGCTCCGACGAACGAGGAAAGCATATTCATAAAAAATTTCTTCAGCATCGTTTCTCTAATGTTTTGCTTCGTTCTCCGTAGTTATTTTTATTTATTCAGGCTTCTTATCACCTCCTTTATATCTTCAGCGAGTTTATCAGCCTCTTCCATTGAAGCAGCCTCACTGTAGATTCGGATAATAGGCTCTGTATTCGACTTTCTCAGATGAACCCAGCTATCGGCGAAATCTATTTTCACACCGTCAATATCAGTGATATTCTCATTTGAGAATTTCTGCTTGACAGCTTCCAGGATTGCATCTACGTCAATATCGGGAGTCAGCTCAATCTTATTCTTTGCAATCGAATATGCGGGATAAGTCTTTTTCAGCTCGCTGACCTTCTTCCCCTCTTTTGCAAGCAGAGAAAGGAAAAGAGCCACGCCGACGAGGGCATCCCTGCCATAATGGAGCTCGGGATAAATCACTCCCCCATTACCTTCACCTCCTATGACGGCGCCGGTCTCCTTCATTTTAGCCACTACATTGACCTCCCCTACGGCTGCCGCGCTATACGAACAGCCATGTCCGGCAGTCACATCCCTAAGCGCACGGCTACTGCTCAGATTGGAGACAGTAGCGCCCGGAGTAGTCTTCAAGACATAATCCGCTACAGCTACAAGGGTGTATTCCTCCACAAACATCTCTCCGTTTTCCATGACGATTGCAAGACGGTCTACATCAGGGTCAACTACGAACCCGACATCAGCCTTATCCTCCTTCATAAGATCAGAAATCTGAGTGAGATTCTCCGGAATCGGTTCGGGAGTGTGAGCAAATTTTCCGTTTGCCTCACAGTTAAGTTCTATTATATTCTTCACTCCGAGAGCACGAAGCAACTGCGGAATTACAATTCCACCGACGGAATTGACAGCATCCACTGCTACTGTGAATCCTGCCGCCTCTATCGCAGAAGTATCGACCAACGGAAGATTTTTCACCATCTCGATATGCCTCATAGCCCATGTCTCATCCTTGATTTCTTTACCGAGCGAATGAACTTCGACAAATGAAAAGTCTTCATTATCAGCTATAGCTATTACTTCCTTACCCTCTGCATCATTCAGGAACTCACCTTTTGAATTGAGAAGCTTCAAGGCATTCCATTGCACCGGATTATGACTGGCTGTGATGATTATGCCTCCGTCGGCGTTCAGACCGGTCACGGCAAGTTCCGTCGTAGGTGTCGTTGCCAATCCGATATTGATGACATCCATGCCCATCGCCATAAGGGAGCCTGCCACGAGATGACTGACCATCTCTCCGGAAAGTCTGGCATCTCTTCCGATGACAATTCTTGAGGCATCGGGGTTATGACGTTTTATAAATTCAGCATAAGCGGAAGTGAATTTCACTATGTCTACGCCTCCAAGACCTTCACCGGTTGTCCCGCCGATAGTGCCTCTGATTCCTGAAATTGATTTTATGAGTGACATGAGTTATTCTTTTTTTATTTTAATATTATTCTTCGGGGCGATAAACTCCGAATATTAATATTCAGGTTTAAAATATCTGACATTTAAAACGTATGGATCGCAATTGGTCTGATCCGAAACAAACCCGCAATAACTTTTTATAATCAGGTTTACTTCACAATTATATCCAAAAAACTTCATTGGCATCTGAATTCCTGTTCCCCATTGGGTAGATACCTGCATATATGTATTCTTGTAGAAGAAATATGTGCCTGCCTCGCTCGTCAGATTATCCGAATTACCACCTTCTGCATCTCCGAGGTTCTCATACATATATTTTATGTTTTTCCTTTCAAAACGGAAATAGACCTGATCGCCTGACTTGACCTTGTCGGTCGGTGTTCCGTTATCGTCAACCTCTCCCTTATTGATCACCTGCATATATACGTATCCGTCCTCATCAAGCTTATAGAATGGTGCATTCTCGCCGGTCTCGAAAGAGATGGAATCTGAAGGCACCTGAAGCTCAACTCTTTTTTGAGCAAGAAACCAGTTGACAGCATGTTCCTCATCACGAAGCAATTCTGAATAGCTCTGGGTTTTGCTGCATGAACTAACCACCATCCCTGCAAGCAACATAACAGCAAAGACAGTCGTTTTAAAGATTTTAGTCATTATTACCTTTGAATTAAAAATCATTTCCTGAGTTAATATTTTCCTTTCCGGAGATATTTATCATAATTCTCCATATTGTCAATCAGCAATTTCCTGCACTCCTCAAGCGAGCCGTAAAACTCTCCTCCTGCTGCCTGAAGATGACCTCCTCCTCCATAAAGATTCTTGCATATCTCAGACACAGGGAACCCCTCACAGCTTCTCGCCGAGACCTTGATGCAATCAGCATCCTCCCTCATGAAGATGCTGTAGACAAGTCCGCGCACCTCCAACGGACGGTTGACCAATCCCTCAGTATCTCCGCGTTCATAACTGAATCTTTCAAGCTCCTCCTTGCTGAGAGTGATGAGGGCTGCCTTATGTTTCGGGAAAATCTCCATTTTTTCTGAGATGGCATAAGCCTCAAGCCTGAGACTTGACAGCGAACGCGTCGAAAGCGCCTCCTTGACTATTCTCTCCTTGTCAACTCCCTTTTCAAGCAGGCGCATAAGGATATCATAAAGGTCGGTATGCTTGCAATTGACTGAAAAATTACGTGTATCGGTGATTATTCCTGTAAGGAGACATGTAGCGCAATCAAGGTTTACTTCCCCGTACAATCCCATGGCAGCGATAACACGAAAGACAAGTTCGCACGTCGATGACATGTCAGGATAGGAAAACACGAGAGAGGTGAAATCGTCAGGTTCCTGATGATGATCAATCAGCACCTTAGTGGCTTTAGCCTCAAGCATGACCGGGGCGAGCATATCCTGACGGGAGGGTGTATTGAAATCGCAGCAGATTACAAGATCTGCCTCTGCAAATGTAGTTTCACAGAATTTAGGATGGCAGGTAAACACTCCAATCTCCTTGAATCCGGGGAGGAAAGCAAGGTTTGACGGAGCCTTGTCAGGAACCACCACCGTAGCTTCCTTTCCAAGAGTGTGCAGCAGATGCCACAATGCAAGTGTGCTCCCTATTGCATCTCCATCCGGGCGGACATGACAAGTGAGAACGATTTTTGAAGAACGTTCAATGAGCTGGCGAAGTTCTTTCGCACGGTTTGTATCGATAAGTTTATCCATCTTCCTTCTTCGGGGTAGACATTCAGCCTCACAAAGCCTGAACAGCTCGTAATTGAGACTTCTTTTCAATTTCAAGCCACAAAGATACAAATTATATCGCAAATTCTATCTAACTTTGCATTCAAAAATTAGATAAATAACAGGACCGGACTGTAAAGAGCCTCAGCAATTGCAATTCGGTGCCCTCTCAACTGATAAAGACAATGCACAACGCAGAAGAAAAACAGAGCGCATTTGGAAAGGTGCTTGAAGTGCTTGACACGCTACGTGAAAAATGTCCCTGGGACGCTAAGCAGACTAATGAATCACTTCGTCCGAACACGATCGAAGAAGTTTTTGAACTCGCCGACGCCTTAGCCTCCAATGACATTCCCAATATCCGTAAGGAACTGGGCGATGTTCTCCTTCACGTGGCTTTCTACTCAAAGATTGCTGAAGAAAAAGGTGAATTTGATATTGCTGACGTCTGCAATTCCCTCACTGAGAAACTGATTTTCCGTCATCCTCATATTTACGGGAATGTCAAGGCTGACTCAGCCGAGGAAGTGATACAGAATTGGGAACAGATAAAACTCAAAGAGAAAGGGGGAAACAAGACTGTCCTGTCAGGTGTGCCTTCAGCTCTCCCTGCCCTCATCAAAGCAAACAGGATTCAGGAGAAAGTGGCAAACGTAGGGTTCGACTGGGAAGAACCTTCTCAGGTATGGGAAAAGGTGAAAGAAGAGGCATCAGAAGTAGAAGCTGAAATAAAATCGGGTAATAAAGAGAAGCTCGAGGAGGAATTCGGCGATCTTCTTTTCGCCGTCGTCAATGCAGCACGCCTTTACGGGGTGAATCCGGAGAACGCCCTTGAGCGCACCAACCGTAAATTTATTTCCAGATTTTCACATGTAGAGAAAAGAGCCAAGGAGACAGGAAAATCATTAAAGGAAATGACTCTTTCAGAAATGGATAAATACTGGGATGAGGCGAAAAGTCTTGAAAAATGATACTTTGCATCACAGAGAAACCGAGTGTAGGAAAAGATATTGCACAGATAGTTGGCGCGACAACGCGCCGTGATGGTTATTTCGAGGGAAACGGCTATTGCGTGACATGGACTTTCGGACACCTCTGCTGTCTGAAAGAGCCGTCTGATTATACTCCTGAGTGGAAACGATGGTCGATGGTCTATCTACCCATGATTCCTCCCCGCTTCGGAATTAAGCTCATTGACTCTCCTTCAATTAAACGTCAGTTTGAGACAATCAGAAACCTGATTCTGCAATGTGACGAGATTATCAACTGCGGTGATGCCGGGCAAGAGGGTGAACTGATTCAGAGGTGGGTCATGCAGAAGGCGGGCTGTGATAAACCCGTGAAGCGTCTTTGGATTTCATCTCTGACTGATGAGGCAATTCGTGAAGGGTTTCAGAATCTGCGTCCTGAGAAGGATCTCGAACCTCTTTACCTCGCCGGACTTTGCCGGGCTATCGGCGACTGGGTTCTGGGATTGAATGCTACACGTCTCTATTCACTTAAATATGGCGTCAGAGGACAGGTGCTTTCTATCTGACGGGTCCAGACTCCCACACTTGCCCTGGTTGTCAACCGCCAGAAGGAAATAGAGAATTTCAAGCCTACAGATTATTGGGAACTGAAGACAATGTATCGGGAAACCCTCTTTTCTGCTACAGGGAAAAACTTCGATTCTGAAGAGAAAGGGAATGAGCTGGTTGAAAAAATCAAAGATTTACCCCTCGTTGTTACGGATGTAACGAAAAAAGCGGGTAAAGAAGCACCGCCACGTTTATTTGACCTTACTTCACTTCAGGTGGAATGTAATAAAAAACTTAATCTGGGAGCTGAGGACACCTTACGCACAATTCAGAGTCTCTATGAAAAGAAGATTACGACATATCCCAGGGTTGACACCACTTATCTGACCGATGATATGTATGGCAAGTGTGGAGGCATCCTCAATTCTCTAAAAGATTATCAAGCCTTAATGATGCCTCTGCGCGGCAAGAAATTAAAGAAGAGTAAAAAGGTGTTTGATAATTCAAAAGTCACAGACCACCATGCGATCATTCCAACCGGGCAACCACTGCCGCCGGGATTATCGGCAAATGAAAGAGACGTTTTCAATATCATTGCTCTTCGTTTTATCTCGGTTTTCTTTCCAGACTGTTCTTTCGAGCAGACAGTAGTTAACGCGAAAGTTGATAAGATTGGCTTCAAGGCTACCGGAAAAGTGATTCTTGACCCGGGATGGAAACTTGTATATGCCGGAGAGAAAAAGGGAGACGATACGGAAAAAGATAAAGAGGATGATTCAGCTGCTCTGCTCCCCCATTTTGAAAAGGGAGAATCAGGACAACATTTCCCGCGTCTTGTCAAAAAGACTACTCAGCCTCCGAAGTATTACACAGAGGGCACTCTTCTGAAAGCGATGGAGACTGCAGGGGCATCAGTCGATGATGAAGATCTCAGGGAAGCCCTGAAAGCGAATGGCATAGGGCGACCCTCAACGCGGGCTGCCATCATTGAGATTCTCTATAAGAGGGGATATATCGTGAAAGAACGAAAGTCCTTACGGGCAACTGAAGCTGCTATTGAATTGATTCAGCTCATCAAGGAAGAACTTTTGAAAAGCGCAAAACTCACGGGTATCTGGGAAGGAAAATTGCGTCTGATTGAACAGCAACAATACAGTCCGGCAGAATTTATCTCCCAGATCAAACAGATGATAAGCGAAATAACACTTTCCGTGATGAGAGACAGCTCCAACAGGAGAATAGTGGCTGAACAAGCACAGGAAGAAAACAGCCGACCGGAAGAAAAAGATAAGAAGAAAAGCAGCAAGGGAACTAAAAAGGATTCTTCCAAGACAAAATCAAGGAAAAAAACAGCTGACGAGTAAAATAATTTAGGTTTGGCAGCCTCAACCTAAATTATTTTACAATTTTCCTAACAAAATGACACTTTAATTTGTTAGAATAATAATAATAAGCAAACCTATTTTTAAAGAATTTTCTATCGTACCAAATAATATGGAAGAAACAGAACTCATGAATAACCTAATGATTCAGTATATACTGGTAGGCTTCATTTTATTTATGACTATGGTTTGGGTGGTCTGGAAGTTTCTAAAGCTTCGGAAAAAAGAAAATAAAGGAAGCTGCTGCAACTGCAGCCTGAGTTCGGCATGCCAACAGAAGCGTTAAAACCGAAGAGGCTTATTTTTCTTACGGATAGATCTATAAAGAAATGAAAAGGATAAAGATTTGGAATGAGACGCCATCTGACAAACAGCTGGATGAGATAAGCCAAGCCTTAGGAAACGGCAATTTAGTCATTCTCCCGACTGACACTCTATATGCCATCGTTTGCGATGCCTTAAATCCAAAAGCCATAGAAAGATTATGCAGACTAAAGGGAATTAATCCCGAAAAGACAAATCTCTCAATAATCTGTAAAGATATTTCCATGGCTTCTGAATATGCTCGTTTCGGAAATGAAGAATTTCAGCTTCTGAAGAAATATGCTCCGGGACCATTCACATTTCTTTTCAAAGCAGCCTCCAAACTTCCGAAAGCATTTAAAGGAAGAAAAACGGTAGGGATAAGAATACCCGACTGCAGCCTTGACAGAGATATAGCGGCAAGATTAGACCGTCCACTTCTGACTACTTCCATAAATTTCAGCGATGAAGATTATGCACGCAATCCGGATCTTATGGCAGAAACCTATAACGACAAGGTGAAAATGTTTGTGGAGGGAGAAGAAGGTGAATTGGAACCTTCGACAATAGTGGATTGCACTGACGGGGAAATTAAAGTAATCCGTCAGGGAAAAGGCTCTTTGTGAACATGCAGGGTATAAAAATGGTTAAAAGAGTGATTTGAGATATTGTGATTATAGATTTTTTTCCTTAATTTTGCGTCTGCAAGGATGACAGGACACAATCGGAAAGCATCGGCAAAACAGTCATAATTTCCCGTTTACTGCCATCATAGAAAAGTCTATTTATATAACCTTAAATATTAACAAATTATGTCAAAAGTAACAGTTGTAGGCGCCGGTAATGTAGGTGCAACCGCAGCAAATGTAATCGCGCTCCGCGAAATAGCTGATGAAGTAGTGATGATCGACATCAAGGAAGGTGTGTCTGAAGGCAAAGCCATGGATATGATGCAGACAGCAAACCTGCTCGATATGAACACTCGCATCTCAGGCGTAACTAATGACTATGAAGCCACTAAAGATAGTGACGTTGTTGTTATCACTTCAGGAATACCCCGTAAGCCGGGCATGACTCGTGAAGAGCTCATCGGTGTTAACGCCGGTATCGTAAAACAGGTTACAGAAAGCGTACTTGCTCACAGCCCCAATGCAGTGATTGTATGTGTATCCAATCCTATGGATACTATGACATATCTTATCCACAAAGTTTCAGGTCTTCCCAAGAACCGTATCATCGGTATGGGTGGCGCTCTTGACAGCAGCCGTTTCAAATATTATTTGAGCAAGGCTCTCAAGGCTAATCCTAATGAGGTAGAAGGTTTCGTTATCGGCGGTCATGGCGACACCACTATGATTCCTATGAAGCGTTTCGCTACTCTCCGTGGTATTCCGGTTTCTAACTTCCTTTCTGCTGAAGAACTTGACAAGATTGCAGCTGACACTATGGTGGGTGGCGCTACTCTTACAAAACTCCTCGGCACTTCAGCATGGTATGCTCCCGGTGCAGCAACAGCAGAAGTTGTTGAAGCAGTTATCCACGATCAGGATGCTATCATCCCGTGTTCTGCTCTTCTCGAAGGTGAATATGGCGAGAGCGATCTCTGCATCGGTGTTCCTTGTGTTCTTGGCAAGGGTGGCATCAAGAAAATTCTTGAACTCGACCTCAATGAAGAAGAGAAGGCTCTTTTCAAGAAGAGCGCAGAAGCTGTGCATAAGACAAATGCAGCTCTCCCCTGCTAATTTCATAGAATAATATCGAAATCCGGAACCGTCGGAACATTTAGTTCCGGCGGTTTTTTATTTCCAAAAAAATTATTAAAAAGAAAAAAGAGATTCCCCGCCGTAATCACTACGCCGGAGAATCAGGTTTGAATTTCTCATTTATAATCGTTACTTTTCCTTATTTTCAAATTTTATATGCTGAAAAATCGCTGATTATGAAGCTAATTATGAAAAAGACTTTACGCTGATTAAACACCGAAGTTATAAGAGATATTATTGGAAAACACCGAAAAAAAGATAGATTTTTGCAACAGGTATTATTAAATACGTTTAAAGAAAAGTGTGATAGAGATTATTCAATTATAAAAGCTGATTATTTGAAAATCGTTTCACAAGGCAGATTAAGTTAAACCGTTTCATAAAGCAGGTTATATCAAACCGTTTCATAAAGCAGGTTATATCAAACCGTTTCATAAAGCAGGTCCACTGTAAACCATTTCATAAAGTTGAATGCTGTAAACCGTTTCATAAAGTTGATTATAGAAACCGTTTCCTGACGTAAGATTAGCAAAATCTTCCGGAGTTTTGTCAATAAAAGGATTTCCTTTCGTCAAATCGACATCACTCCATTAAATCTTCGGAGAGAGCTAATGTTGACAAATTGACATTTGTTATGCCTTAACAGGAATAGGTAGCAATTTCACATTTTTATAGCTATATTCCCTTGTAAAGAGATCCGAAAAGCTCGGCAGTATCTCTGACAATGTGTCAAGACAGATGACTGACATGTTAAGAGTGGAGGTGAGAAGGAAAGAAATAAATTTTTTCATAACGATTAAATGATTAATTGTTAACGACTAAATGATTTTTATTAATTTATGCATCAACCGGGAATCGGCCATAAGATAGAAAAATGTTCACGACTTAAGCTATTACAACAACTACAAAAAAATATACGACATCAATAAAAGTTCAGATTAGGATCACAATTATCTTTCGAGGATTATTATCATCATAATTAAGCACTTACCCTTTGAATTAACCTTCCTCTGAAGGTCTTTTCGACCGGGTTCACCTTTATAACATTATTTCATCAAAATGGTTTTATCAATATCTAAATGTTTTTTTATTTTTTTTTATTTTTTCTCTGAAACCATGATTAAATCGGCATTACAGACGCAATTGTTATCAATACTTTTAACAGTTGTTAATGAAAAATCCCCGGATTGAATGTAAAAACATTTAAATCCGGGGTAAGAATTATGACTGCCAAAGCCGTCGGGATGCCTGAATCAGTTCATCATGAAATACTCTACAAAGAATGAAATTATCATCAACCCTCCGAAAACGGCTGCCATTACTGATAATTTTTGTCCGACGACGGGATTCATTTTCCGCATATAGACAGAAACAAGCTGACTGAACACCATCATAAATGCGAAAAACTCATCCAGTAATGTCCACCATTGTTCTTTCCAGCTTCTCAGCATTGTCAGCGAAAGAATAACCAGAACAAACACCAGAATAAAAGCACACCAGGCTGCCGCCTTAGATTCCAATAATTTATGCATGATTCAAAATTTGAGAATCCGGTAAAAGGGAAAAAATCCTCTTTCCTAATTTAAACATTTGATGCCGCCTCCGCTTCAAGCTCTTCTTCTTTAACGCTATCTGAAGGCATGTTGGGCAGTTCGAGTCCGTAATGATTCTTAGCATCCAGACCTTTAAGGATAAGTCCTAAAATAAGAGCCAATACTCCGAGAGATGCAAAGACAAGCATCGGGACAGTATAATTATATTCCAGCGGATTATCCACTCCCGGATTCGTTGCCTGAAGAACCGCACCGATAATCATCGGGAAAGCATAAAGTCCGATATTCTGAATCCAGAAAATGACGGCGTATGCAGAACCGAGAAGGCGATTATCTACAAGTTTAGGAACGGAGGGCCACAACGATGCCGGCACGAGTGAGAAGGATATGCCAAGAAGAACGATAGCCGTGTATGCTATTACGGCTGATTTGGTCGCCGGGAGAACGAGTGCGAAGGTCAGATGACATACTATCATGAGCAGCGCTCCGAAAATCAGCATAGTTGCTCCCTTACCTTTTCTGTCAAGGAAATTTCCCAGAATCGGAGTGACTGCGGCTGCTCCAAGCGGAAAAACAAAGAATACGAAACCTGCCTGCTGTGCCGTAACTCCCAGATTACACTGCAGCATATTGATGGCATACTTCTGGAAGGGGAAGATAGCAGAATAATAAAGCACACACAAAAGAGCCACCAGCCAGAAGACTTTTGAGGAGAGTATATATTTCAAATCAGAAATTTTGAACGGATCATCTTTTTCTTCTCCGTTAGAACCCATTTCAGATTCAAGCTTTTTATCCATGAAGGCATATACGATAAAGGAGATGAGACCTATCAGAAGCAGGAGCACCCCGAATGCCATTGGACGCGACACGCTTATATTTCCATGGAGCGTTGCAAGGAAAGGAGAACCGAGAACCACCACTGCCACACCAACACGCGCAAGTGCCATTTCCGCTCCCATGGCAAGAGCCATCTCCTTGCCGGCAAACCATTTTACGATTCCTCTCGAAACCGTAATGCCTGCCATCTCACATCCGCATCCGAAAATCATGAAACCAATTGCTGAAAGTTTGGCTGATGCCGGCATACCATCGTAGAAGGGGGTGATGTTCCACCATGTATCAGGCAAATTCACGAAATGATTCATGAAATTCTCAATACCGCTTCCCTGGAAGGCATCCGTGAGGGCATAATAATTGATAAAACCGCCTCCGAGCATCACAGCTCCCGAAAGGATTGCCGTAAAGCGTACACCCATCTTATCCAGGATGATGCCCGCAAAAATCAGGAAGAAAACGAAAACATTCAGAAATGTCTCCGAACCGGCAAACCTGCCGTAAGCAGTCGGATCCCATCCCTTCTCACTTTGCAGATATTCCTGCAGCGGAGAAAGGATATCCATAAAAATGTAGCAGAAAAACATTCCTGCCGCCAATAAAACCAAGGCTGTCCAGCGTGCCCAGGGCTTATCCCTTAAAAGTTCCTGAGCACCTTGAGATGAATTTTGTAGTGTTGACATTGTTGTTTGGTATTGTTCTGAAATAATATGTTTGAAATAGTCAGATTGATTTAAAAAAGCACTCCTAACTTCACGTCAGAATTTTCTCTTTCCTTGCAAAATTACATAATTTCCATCAAACCACCAACCGCGACACAAAAAAGAGGAATACCAGCGGACAAAAGTCCGGATATTCCTCAGCTTCTTAATAATTCAAATAAGAATGGCTTACTTATTGCAATCGCAATCGCAACCAAGTTTATCTTTCACACTCTTCTTGAAAGCCTCAAATTGCGGACCAAACTCTGCAAACAGAGGACTTTCGCTGTTTTTCTTGATTACGTGGTGCATGAACCTCATAGCAAGGACAAACTCCTTAGCGTGTTTATCCTTTGCAAAAAGGCCTGCTTTCTGAGCCTTTTCAACCATAGCGGCTATGTCATGATGACCACCGAAATTGAAGTTCAAAACTTCAGCCATCTTGCCATCCTTGGCCTCGATCATGTTAAAATAATAAGATTTCTTTTCCATAGTATAATGTTTTTAATCACGCGAATCTTATGATTGCGCTTTCGATAATATAACAAACTGTCAGCTAAAAGGGTTAGTTAATAATAATAAACAGGTGTTGCAGTTATATAATTGTAAAGGCGAGCTTATTATTTTAAGTTTTATTAGGAATTATTCGTTAAATTTTGGCATATTTGTTGTTTAAAATAAGAATATATCTTAAATTTGCAAAGTTAACTAACTTTATCTAATCATCACAATTTAAAACCAACCTACGTATGAAGAGACTACTTCTCATAGCTGTAGCCATAATCAGCTTTGTGTCTCTGGGTTTCTCTCAGGGAAACATGAAGACGTGTCGTGGCACAGTTATTGACGAACTTGGCGAGCCAATGATCGGAGCTACTGTCAAAGCCCAGGGCACTAATATCGCTGTGCCGACTGACATAGATGGTAACTTCACAATCAAAGTGCCGGGAAATGTTAAAGAGCTTCAAATCACTTATGTCGGCTATAAAGGCAAAAACGTAAAGGCTGTCGCCGATGTGGGCACTATCAAAATGGATCCGGACGCACAGATGCTTCAGGACGTCGTCGTGACTTCTTCAGTAGCGCGTACACGTGAAACTCCTGTCGCCATCTCTGAGCTGACAGCAGGTACTATCGAGGCAAAACTCGGTAATAAGGAGTTTCCTGAAGTGCTGAAATCAACTCCCGGTGTCTGGGCTACCCCTGAAGGCGGTGGTTACGGCGATGCTAAAATCAATATGCGTGGCTTCAAAGCGCCGAATGTGGCAGTCCTGATAAACGGTGTGCCAATGAATGATATGGAATGGGGCGGTATTTACTGGTCGAATTTTGCCGGTCTTTCAGGCGTAACTTCCAGTATGCAGACTCAGCGCGGTCTTGGCGCTGCTATCATTTCAGCTCCTTCAATCGGCGGCACTATTAATATTATCACCAAGGGACTTGATTCAAAAAAAGGTGGCTCCGTATGGTATGGCACCGGTAATGACGGTCTTAATGATGTGGGCATAAATCTCTCTACCGGATTAATGAAAAACGGCTGGGCAATAACTGTCTTAGGCAGCCGTAAATGGGGCAACGGTTATGTGCAGGGCACTGAATTTGAAGCCTGGAACTATTTTGTGAATATTTCCAAGAGAATCAATGATAAGCATCAGATTTCACTGACTGCTTTCGGCGCTCCGCAATGGCACAACCAGCGTAACTATGCAAACGGTCTTTCCATCGAGGGCTGGCAGGCTGTTAAGAATTATATGGACGGCGAAAGTCAGTATAAATATAATCCTGTATTCGGTTATGACAATGAGGGTCAGCAACGCACTTCCAACCGCAACTTCTATCATAAGCCGGTGATTTCTCTCAACCATATATGGCAAATTAACGAACGTTCATCACTCTCCACTGCACTTTACACTTCTTTAGCTACCGGCGGAGGCTATTCCGGGCAAGGACGAAGCGTCACCTGGAACGGTAATTCCATCAGCTATTCTTCATGGTATGGTGCCAACAACGGTGTCCTCTCCACCCTTTTCCGCCGTGCTGACGGCACATTCGATTATGGTGCTATTCAGGACATGAACGAAGCCTCAACTTCAGGTTCAAACATGGTTATGTCTGCCAGCAACAACAACCATCAATGGTATGGTCTCGTTTCAACATATAAAAATGAGGTGATACAGAACAAATTGTTCCTCACAGGCGGTATTGACCTCAGATATTATATCGGCGACCATAATAATAAAATTATCGACCTCTACAGCGGTCAGTATTATATGGACGACAGCAGCCGTAAGAATGTCAAACCTGAGAACAATGCAGCTGCTGCAGATCCCAACTGGAAGTATGAGAAACTTGGTGTAGGCGATATTGTTTATCGTAATTATAAAGGAAAGACTCATCAGGAAGGCATTTATGGTCAGGGCGAATACAAGATTCTTGACGGTGCCATTACAACTATCCTGGCAGGGTCGCTCAATCTTACCACTTACCAGCGTATAGACCATTTCTATTATGATGCCGAACATGCAAAATCACCTACACGCACATTCCTCGGCGGAACAATCAAGGGTGGTGCCAACTGGAATATCGACCGCCATAACAACCTCTTCATCAATGGTGGTTTCATTTCAAAAGCTCCGTTCTTCTCCAACGGTGTGTTCCTCTCTTCCGCTACCAGCAACGCTATCAACCCTAACCCCAAGAACGAAAAAATCGGGTCGGTAGAACTTGGCTACGGTTATCATTCACCAAAATTCTCTCTCCAGCTCAATGCTTACTATACACGCTGGATGGACCGTACAGACCGTGACACTCAGCGTTCAGGCGAAATCACAACCGGAGAATATGCCGGCGAACGCTATACTATCAACCTTGAAAATGTTCAGGCACAGCATCTTGGTGCTGAAGTTGATTTCACTTACAAACCGACTGATTGGTTTGAACTTCAGGGAATGTTCGCCTGGGGCGACTGGACCTGGGCTAACAATACCAAAGGTTATTTCTACAATAGCCAGGGTCAACCTCTTAAAAACACAATGGGCGCTCTTGCTTCCGGCATCAAGGCTGAAGATCATGCCTGGGCAATCGTGAATCAGAAAGGTGTCAAAATTGGTGGTTCGGCACAGACAACCGGTGCCCTTGGAGTGACATTCCGTCCGTTCAAGGGATTCCGTATCGGAGCTGACTGGACAATGTCTGCACGCAACTACTCTGACTATTCAGTAAACGGAAGCGACCTTTCCGGAGGTGCTATCCTTAATGTTGCCGATCCCTGGAATATTCCTTGGGGCAATGAGTTTGACCTCTCTGCAAGCTATAGATTCAAGATGGGCAAGCTTGATGCTACTCTCTACGGTAATGTCTACAACCTCTTCAACTATTATTACGTAAAGGATGCAACAACCAACTATAATGTGGCTGGCGCATGGGACAACGCCTATAAAGTGTTCTATTCTTTCGGCAGGACATTCTCCCTCCGTCTTAAAGTGAATTTCTAATCCCTCCGACAAATTAAGAAACTGAAATGAAAACCAGATATATCAAATCACTTGCGATACTCCTCAGCGCCGGTATGCTCGGCGGATGCGGAGAAAACGCCTGGAATGACCATCTCGATGGGTTCAAAGAGCCCCCGGTTTATTCCGCCGTTGAGACTGTGAGCTATACTCTCACTGCCAAAGATTACTCCACACTTGCAGGTTTAAAAGCTAACACTGCGATTGCCGAGGCTGCCGGCGAAAGCGCGGAGCTAAAGGCGATTGGGACAAATGCCTGTTTCTCATCTCAAGAGGAAGCACGAAAATATCTCCCGGCATTTCTGGCAGATTCTTCTTTCCCTTATTTCACACTGAATAACGGAAGTTCAATAAAGGTCACTTACGCTCTCTCAAGCGGAGTTTCTGAAGCAGTTGACGCAATCAATTCCGACTGTCCGTTATATCGTGTCTCAGATGCTGAATATCAGTCAGCATGGGGCAGCGATGAAGATTTCATCAGCGGATTCGCACCTGTCACTCCTGCAGCTTCAAATCTCCCGAAAATACTGCTCGGAGCGTTTCCTGATGCAGAAGAAGGTGATTATGTTCTCGCCTCTTATTATGAATCTGCACAGAATCCCGTCTTTACTACAGTTGAAGGGAACGATGTCCCCACCACTATTGAGGAAGACTTCGCGTCTGATCAAATGTCGTTCACCATTGATGATATTCAGCTCCCGGGCACATCTACTTACGTCTGGAAACGGGGGTCATACGGAGGAGTGAATTACATGCAGGCATCCGGCTATGTCAATAAAGAGAATCTTGATTCTGACAGCTGGCTGATTTCTCCGGCAGTGAAGATTGAAGACAACGCAACCCTTTCATTCCAGTATATTGTAAACTTCTTTGCCAATGTCGAAAAGGCAATGGAAGAATTTACTGTAGGCGTCCGGGAGACCGGTGGGAGCTGGACTACAGTTGAAATTCCTAACAAACCGGCTAAGTTAGGTTATGACTGGATTGAATCAGGAGCGATTGATCTGGCTGCCTGGAAAGGAAAAACTATTGAAATTGGATTCCATTATGTGAGTACGACAGCAAAAGCAGGCACTCTCCGCGTGACTGACATTAAAGTGCTTCCTACAGGGACTCGCTCAATGACAAGAGCCGCTGCTGCTGAAGTGCCCACAGTGGCTAAATATGCCCTCTATCGCTTCAACGGGAATGCTTGGGAAATGCCTGCAAACACATTAGTGCTTCAGCCTGCTGACTACACTGCTATGGGTAGCACCTACGGCAATCTTCAGGATGCTCAGCCTCAGGAATACCTTCCTATTTATCTTCGCTCTGCCCTCCCCTACGCTAAGGCTGAAGATCAGACCACAGTAGTCTATCGTTATTATACCGGCAGCAGCACAGTCAACCGTGCTGAGCTGTGGGATTTCAACGGTCAGGAGTGGTCAAGAGGAAATATCGCTACTGACCAATACACCCGCAATAACAATGTCTGGCAGTTTAATCCTTCCGTCAATCTGACTCTTGGCAAGGGAGAAGCTATAAGCAAGCTTTATTATCAGACATGCGTAGACTGGGTATTTGAGAATATCGACGTTCCGTTAGGCTCAACCAGCATCACTTCAGGTGTTGGCTACGTGACCAAATATGGCAACAATGAATACTATTCCGGTTCAAGCGCATATCAGACCAACGTTGACCTTCGTCCGTCAGCTGCCGTCAGTCAGTATCCTGCCGGTTATGAAGATATGTCAGATGCGGAAATCACCGAACTTGAGAAATACCGTTTCTGCTATGAGGTCTTCCCCGGCGCTTTGGCTGTGCTGCATCAGGATGCGCGTCCGGTTGCCGGAATGGATGTCCTTTACACTATCGACTTCCTTGTTTACGAACCTGTCGACGGTGGTGTCAAGACTAATACTTATCAGATGGTTTACAAAGTTGCCGGTCCCGGTGAGTTTGAATTTGTAAGTTGCAACTGGTGGTCAGACGGCAAAAGCCCGCTCGAATAAATTGAAAATTGAAAATTGAACATTGAAAATTCTAATAATTTTCATTCACTTTTAATCAAAAAAACGGCAGGAATTTTCGTCCTGCCGTTTTTTTATTTTTTTAATTCTTTACCCACCCTCGAACCTTGAGCCTTGAGGCTCGAGCCTTGAGGCTTGAGTCTCGAGCCTCCAAAGCCTTCTAAGCACTCTTTCTCTCTGCCACCTCCACAAGATAGACTGAAATTATCATGAGAATAATGGCTGCAATCTGCCACCACGAAAATATATCCTGACCAAGAATATAGCTTGCTATGGCTGCCACGATCAGAATAAGATCACCATAAAGAGCCACGACGGTCGCCGGAAGCACCTTTAGCGCAAAGTCCTGTAACAGATAACTGATGGAAGTCGGGAAAATCAAGACAAACAGAAGCACGAGCATCGGAGTTGAGAAAATATTCTGTTCCAGCACAGGGGCATGCCATCCATGCACACAGACCATCACAATAGCGGGCAATACTCCTCCGAGAAATGTCCATTTTGACACTGTCGCACTACTCAACCTCTTCAGGTAACGTTTCTCAATCACAAGATAGGAGGCAAAAAGGACTGAGGATGCCAGGCAGAATAAGTTTCCCTTTAAAGGATCAGAAGCGACCGCTCCACTATGCTGGGTAAGCACGCAAAGCAAAGCACCTCCGAATCCAATCAAAATTCCTGCCACCTTCCCCTTGGAGAGGTGTTCCGTCCTAAGCACCAGGCAGATTATATAGACCCAGACAGGCTGCAGACTGATAAAAATTGAAGATGATATGGGAGTGGTATACGTGAGTCCCAAAAGAAGCGTCCACATATATCCAAATACAAAAATCACTCCGGCAAACAGTAGGGTAAGACTATCCTTCCATGAGGCTTTCGGCTCCTTTTTTCCACTAAAGAATCCCCAGACCCAAAAGAAAAGCGAACCGAAACCGAGCCTCAGGACAACTCCGGTCATCGCAGTCATCCACGTCGGGAGCAAATATCGGAGGGCATTCTCATTTAGTCCTGAAAAGACCTTGGATGAGAACATCTCAACGTTCCCCTTGAGTTTTGCATTCATAATTTCCAATAGTGATTTTGAAGATTAGCTTTTATGTCGTAGAATCTACCTATTCAACTTTAGCAAACTCAAATTGCAACTTGAGCCTGCGAAAGTTGCAATTGCTTAGAATAACCTTGTTATCTCCTTGTTGATTGAATCTGCTTCAATAAAACCGACAGTTCTTGACAATTCCTTACCGTCGCGTGAGATATAAACAAGTGCCGGGATGTTGGTGATGTGATATTTCTTTGCCAATTCCGGGACACTATCGACATTTACTGTCACAAAATCTATTTTACCTTTATATTCATCCTTCAAGGAACTGAATATCGGCTTCAATTTCTGACAGGGAGGACACCAGTCTGCTGAGAAATCGACCACCATCGGCAAGCCGTTTTCTGAAATAAGCCCCCCGTTAGCCACCTCAGCACCTTGCTGAGACATTTCCTTAACCTCTGCCTGAGGCGTTTTGGAATTTCCGTTACATCCTGCGAGAATAAAGCAGGCAATAGCAGCTGCAAAAAATAATAATTTCTTCATATTCATATTAAGCAGTTATATAAAATTATTTCATTTCCGGATTGATTGTGGAATCATCAGAATGAAGTGAAATCCTTTTTCAGCATTTCTTCCAAAAAGCATTCCGTAAATAGGTCAGATCACTTCATAATATATTTATAACGTTTAAAACGCTGAATATATCATGAAAAGAAACCGTCGGGAAGATTTTTCCCGACGGTTTCCATCATTTACCTATATTTAATCAGATATTTTTGTCATGTTCAAGAAGGAGTGTCATTGACGGACGGTCGCAAATCTCTGACGGACCGAAATACTGAATAGGACCGGGATACTGATAGAGAGTGTTCAATGCAAGAGTCTCACGCATTGAAGCAAACTTCAGATAAGGTCTGCCATTCAGATTGACGAGTGCCTTCTGGATAACCGGCTTCATCTTACCGTTGCGGCGTTCCATGTTCATCATCATTGTGATAGGTATACCGCCTGCAATCCAGTTTTCTGATTTATCTGTCAGGTTGCGCACAGAGCTCATATAGCCTGTCAGACCGGCATTGATAAGCATAGCTGCGTTGTAACCGAGGGCGTAAGTATAGTCTGCATCAAAGTTTGTCGGGTCAGCGCAACGTCCTTCATAACCGAAGAAGTGATGCTGAGCATTGAATTTTCCTGAATACTCACCCATTTCAGCCATCTCTTCAAGACGCTTTGCCACCATCTGGCTCAGGAGGCTTTCAGTCTGAATTAGAGAAACCTGTACGTTGCCATGGCTGTCGCGGTCAAGACTGAGCTGAAGAGCAATTGTAGTGGGCAGACTCTTGTAGAGGTCAGCATTAGCAGGAGAAAGGAATGAATGAATCTTCTCAAGTTTTTCCTCATTCTCAAGACCCTCAAGTTCGCTTCCTTTCTGAGCAAGCACCTCATTAAGTTCTGAGATAAGAGCCTTCATTGAAGGAATAAATTCGATAAGACCTTCCGGAACAAGGACAGTGCCGAAGTTCCAGCCCATTTTAGCACGTTCTGAAATTACGTAGCATATATAGTTGACGATATTGTCGAGAGTCATGCGCTTTGCAAGCACTTCCTCTGATATGAGGCATATATTCGGCTGAGTTTCAAGAGCACATTCAAGAGCAATATGAGATGCTGAGCGTCCCATGAGCTTGATAAAGTGATAATACTTCTTTGCTGAGTTACAGTCACGCTGGATATTACCGATAACCTCGCTGTAAACCTTGCAGGCTGTATCGAAACCGAAAGAAGTTTCAATCCACTTATTCTTGAGGTCGCCGTCGATAGTCTTAGGCACACCGATAACCTGAACACCCGCACCTATGTTCTGATAATACTCTGCAAGCACAGCTGCATTTGTGTTAGAGTCGTCACCACCGATGATTACGAGCGCCTTGATATTAAGTTCTTTAAGACATTTCAGACCGGCTTCAAACTGTTCCGGTGTCTCGAGTTTTGTACGTCCTGAGCCGATGATGTCGAAACCACCCGTGTTACGATAGTCCTTAAGGAAACCGGCAGTGATTTCCATATACTGATGATTGATAAATCCTGACGGACCCATAAGGAAGCCATAAAGACGGCTTTCCTTGTTAAGACGCTTGATACCGTCAAAAATACCGCTGACTACGTTATGTCCGCCGGGAGCCTGACCACCTGAAAGAATGATGCCGACATTGAAAGGCTCTTCTACGCGGTCAGCGTTTTCTGCCTCCTCAAACTGTACGATTGGAAGACCGTAGGTGTGGGGGAACAATTTCTTAATTTCCTCCTGATCGGCTACTGACTGGGTTGCCTCACCGATGTGGAGCTTTACAGGACCCTGAAGGGCCTTCGGAAGTTTAGGCTGATATTCAGCTCTTACTCTTTGTAGTGGACTCTTTTTCATTATTTCTTTACCTGTTGTTGAGGTGATTTATTTGGTTACAAAATTAATTATTAGGAATGAAAAATGCAACTTTATTTGTTGTTGGCAGTCTTTTTTGTTTTCAGCCATTCCTCCGCTGCCTTGAGATCGTCGGGTGTGTCTATACCTATTGTAGGCTCATCGGTCTCCGCAGTGCGCACTTTGTAACCATTTTCAAGCCAGCGCAGTTGCTCAAGACTTTCTGCTATCTCAAGCGGACTGCGATTCAGTTTGGTTATCTCTGCCAGCGTCTCGCTTCTATAGGCATAAATTCCTACGTGGGTGAAAAAGGTGTGTACGTCAAGCCATTTCTGCCATTCCTCACCCCTGATATAAGGGATTATGCTCCGGGAAAAATAAAGAGCATTTCCATCCTCACCCCTTGCAACCTTTACGAGATTCGGGTCGAACAGAGCTTCAAATCCTAAGGAAGAATCAAATTTCCTGACAAGGGTTGCAAGTCTGGTTTCATCATCGTCAAAACATCCCATGAGAGATTCTATCTGCGAAGGAGCTATGAAAGGTTCATCACCCTGCACATTAATGACTACCTCAGCCTGACTGCCCAGCTTGCAGAAAGCTTCATAGACACGATCCGTGCCGCTTTTATGATCGGAAGAGGTCATTACAGCTGTGAACCCGGCTTTCTCCACACAATCACGTATGCGCTCATCATCTGTGGCAACCGCTACTTCTACACCTGTTTCTGAAGCTCTCCGACATACTCTTACAATCATCTCTTCGCCGTCAATACTGGCAAGAGGTTTTCCCGGGAAACGCGATGAACCGTAGCGTGCCGGGATAATGACTATGAATTTTGACTTTGTCATGGTAGTATGGAGTTTTTTATATCTTGTTTGATTAAGATTCAGATTTCTTACTCTTATGAATACGTGTAATAGTTTTTTTCAACCATTCAGGCACGATCACCGCGCCAATGCATAGATAGACATAGTAAGAAATTATTCGCCAGAAAATTGCAAGTATAAGTGCAAGACCGGCAGTCGGAATCAAATCTGCATAATATTCGGAGAAAAGCCACTCGCTCAGTCCGGAACCTCCCGGAGTCGGACTCACCATCAGAACAACCCAGATGACGAACTGACGGGCAAGAATTATCCATTGATGGGAATTATCCTGAGGCAAAAATCCCAGGAAAAGGGCATTGACCACCAGGTATCGGGAGAGCCATGAAAGCGCTGTCCCTCCAAAGACCTCAAGCCAGAAGCCGAAAGGTTTTTTGCGCAATTCTTTGGATGTCGCAACCATATTATCCGCAAGCCCCGTCGCTGCCCCGCTCCACCTTCGCAGCCATTTAAAGGAAAACAGACGGTAAATCACCTTGCGTATCCATTCCGGTTTCCAGATAATTCCGCTGAAAAGAATAAAAGTCCATATAAATATCGCGGCATATACAAGCCAGAACGTAAGACGCACTCCGTGAGTGAACGCCCCTCCCCCGGAAGTAAATATTTCATGAGCAGGAGTCAGGAGCACTACTATCGGGCATGAGATGACGAAGAAAAGTTCATCAAGAAACAGTGTGGTTATCATAAGAGTTGTGGCTCTTCCGAATTCAATTCCCTGAGAATTAAGAAACACCATTCCTAATGAACTGCCCCCCACAGCAGAGGGAGTGATACAAGATGTGAACTCACATAGGAAATCCACTTTAAAAGCCTGTCCCCAGCGAAGCTGATGATCAGTCAAAGCCCTGAACCTCCAGCTTAGACCAAAATCGCGTCCGAACATGCAGAGGAATGCAAGAGCGATACAGACCCATGTCCATGCCGAAAAATGGATTCCCGCCCAGACCTCCGCAAGGTTCTCCTTACGCGCATCATGCCAGAACAGAAGTCCTACTGCGGTCAGACCGATAGCAACAGGGAGAAGCACCTTCCATAAGGAGAACATATTCCGGTCGGAAGCTGCAGTCGGCTGTTGTGACGTTGCCGGCGTATTGGAGCCGGAAGTCGAGTTGCCGGATGTTGAATTATTAGAGTCCATATCTTATTGATGATTTATTCTTTAACTGAGTTTAACAAGCTTGCCTTACTCTCCGTGAGTTGATCATAATCTCAAACTTAACGCCACGTGCCTCCCTGAAACCTGGTTGTCCATTATCAGACTTTTCACATAGATTTCCTACGGCGAATCAATGAATCATAGCGATCAGTCACCTCTCCTACTACATCTTCCCAACTCCTTACAAGGGAATTTCGCGCTCCTAAAGCCACTTCCCGCAACATTTTTCTATCGGCTGACAGAGTGCGGATCATCTCTGCAATCTCTGCCGGCTCCCGGCGACATAGAAAACCGTTTCTCCTGTCAGTTATCACTTCAGAGGCTGTCGACTCCTCAAGAAGTATAGAGGGTGTAGCCATTGCAGCCGCCTCTCTCAGCACGAGCGGAGCATTGTCATAAAATGAAGGGAAGATGAAAAGATCACTTGCGGCATAAAAATCACTCAACTTGTTGCGATCCGTCACAGTGCCGTTAAGCCTTACTTTATCCTCAAGACCTTTTTCATGGATAATCTTTCCTAATTCGTCAAAAGCGTATCCGTTTCCGACAAAATTCATTCTGAAGTCAGTGTCATTCTTTATCAATTCAAGAGCATCCACAATCGTGCCAATCCCCTTCTCCCATATATGTTGCCCCACAAAAAGAAGATTTATTGTCGAGTCAGGCAGCCCGATTCTTTTCCGAGCCTCTTTTTTATAATCCCACACATTGCCTGAGATTACAGAAGCGAAATCATTACCATTCTCCACCACTGTGAGCGGACCCTTATAGCCGTATTCTCTGACGGTCTCCTCTACATACGCCTGAGGAATCCACACCTCATCGCAAGCATTGAAGAAATTCAGAATCCTCTTCATGATAATGGGCACACACCAAGGCATATACTTGAACGAGTGTTCAAGGTCCGACCGATATTTAGAGTGGAACGTGCCGATGAGAGGCACCTTCTGGTGTTTTTTTACGTAAACTGCGAGCCTTCCGGAAGAGAAAGGACAATGAGCATGAAGAATCTTGAAATCAGTGTTTCTAAGCCTATGCCAGATAAAAGGGTCAAGCTTCGGATAGCCGTACCTGTAGGGCTTTCTTGAGCGGATTGGAAGAGAAAAAAATCGCAGCACTGAATAAGGGTAGTCATTCTGAACAGGATTCCAAGGCGTGACAACACATGGAGTCCGCCCCTTCTGCATAAGCCAATAGACATAATTCTCCACCGTCAGTGTGACCCCGTCCAGTATAGGGGGGAAACTGTCGTTGAAGATACCATAAAGTCCCTTTTCTTTGGGATATGACAGTAAAGAACTCATTTTCGAATGCAAAATTAAAGCATTCCGATGAAACAAACAAAAAATTCCTACCCTGATTGGGTAGGAATTTTTCTGAGGTGCCAACCAGATTCGAACTGGTGTGAACGGTTTTGCAGACCGGTACCTAACCACTCGGACATGGCACCAAATTTCAG
>JAIDPA010000302.1 GCA_029062985.1 Muribaculaceae bacterium | reverse complement strand
ATAGACGCAGGGAGAGATCAAACGTCAGAACACACCGCTTTCATATTTGCAAAGGTAATAATTTTTCTAATACAAACTAAAAATTGAACCAATAAACTTAAATCTTTTTTACCAAGATATTCTGCATTTTTCTTTTATCCTTATTTATTCAGGAAATTCTATCAGTGCAAAAGGTAGAGTTTCTTTGTCCCGGTTCAAAAAAGTTGGCTCTTCCTATTGTAACAGTTATCAATAATTACTATTTTTGCACATGATTCCACCAAAACAAGGCATAACTGCCTCCATATCATCAACAGCCCGGAAAATCTGGTTTCTATACTACGATGGCTTCCGGCAAATGACCGTAGGGAAAACCCTTTGGATAATAATCATTTTAAAAGTGTTTGTGTTTTTTGTCGTGATGAAACTCCTCTTCTTTCCTAACCTCCTTCAGCGCGACTTTGACAATGACAGCGACAGGGCTGACCACGTGCGCGAACAACTTCTGAAAAAAGATAACCTATAAATCTATAAAACTAAACCAATATGGATGATTTGATGACCGTAGTCGATTGGTCGAGATGGCAATTCGCACTCACAGCCATATACCATTGGCTGTTTGTGCCCCTTACTCTCGGACTTTCGTTGATAGTGGCTGTGATGGAAAGCCTCTATCTGAAAACTAAATCTGAAAAATGGCTCGCAGCCACTAAGTTCTGGATGACCCTCTTCGGGATTAACTTTGCTATCGGTGTGGCTACCGGTATAATCCTCGAATTTGAATTCGGAACAAACTGGAGCAATTATTCATGGTTTGTCGGCGATATTTTCGGAGCGCCTCTGGCAATCGAAGGATTGGTTGCTTTCTTTATGGAATCCACCTTTGTGGCTGTCATGTTCTTTGGATGGGGCAAAGTCAGCCCTAAGTTCCACCTCGCTTCAACATGGCTTACATGGCTCGGAGCTTCTATTTCCGCTCTTTGGATTCTTGTTGCTAATGCATGGATGCAGTATCCTACCGGAATGGAATTTGATCCGTCGCAGATGCGTAATGTGATGGATAATTTCTGGGAGCTCTTCTCGGGAATAGCTGTCAATAAATATATGCACGCCGTATTCTCCGGCTGGGCGCTCGCAGGCGTTTTCGTAATTGGTGTCAGCGCTTGGTTCCTTCTCAAAAAGAGAAACGAGCCTTTTGCTGTCCGCTCGATAAAAATCGGCGGCTGGATTGGTCTCATCGGCCTTCTCCTGACCATGTGGACCGGCGACGGATCAGCCGTTGAGGTCACCAAGCATCAGCCCATGAAACTTGCTGCTATGGAAGGTCTGTATCATGGTGGCTATTCTCAGGGTATAGTTGCAGCCGGTCTTGTCAACCCCAATAAGACCTGGAATAATGACGAAGATGAATATCTTTTCGATATTACAGTGCCCTACGGACTTTCAATTCTTGCAAAACATGACTTGAATGCATTTGTGCCCGGTATTTCCGATATTGTAAACGGTATAGACGTCAATGAAAACGGTGATACTGTCAACACGGTCAGCTATGCTGAACGAATAAGATTAGGCAAGCTTTCTCATGAAGCTCTCCGTGATTATGATAAGGCACGTGCAAATCACGATGAGGCTGCTATGGCTAAAGCAGCAGCCCAACTGAAAGAAAACTATCAGTTCTTCGGCTATGGATACTTTGATTCAGTCGATGAGGCTATTCCCCCCGTTGGAGTGACGTTCTATTCTTTCCGTGTGATGGTGATTCTCGGCAGCTATTTTCTCCTTTTCTTTGTAGTAGCTTTATTTGCCGTCTATCGTAAGGACTGGCTCCAGAAGCAGAAATGGCTGCAATGGATTGCTATTATTTCAGTTCCGTTCATGTGGATTTGCTCTGAGGCAGGTTGGTGTGTCGCAGAAGTGGGACGCCAGCCCTGGACCGTTCAGGATCTTTTGCCGACCAAGGCAGCCATATCTGAGATTTCCTCAGCTTCCGTGATTACTACTTTCTGGCTTTTCGCAGTGATTTTCACTGTGCTGCTCATTGCGGAAGTGAGCATTATGCTTCGCCAGATCAATAAGTATTCAAAAACAAATTTAGAAATTGATAACGCACACTAAGCCATGACACTCGAATATCTGCAAAATTATTGGTGGCTTCTGATTTCAATTTTAGGAAGTCTCCTCGTGTTCCTTCTGTTTGTGCAGGGCGGACAGTCAATGCTTTTAGGGGCTCCCACAAAGACCCGACGCGATTTGATAGTCAATTCAATGGGCAGAAAATGGGAACTCACATTTACTACTCTCGTTACTTTCGGAGGTGCTTTCTTCGCATCTTTCCCTCTGTTTTACTCCACAAGTTTTGGCGGTGCCTACTGGCTTTGGGTTCTCATCCTTTTCAGCTTTATAGTGCAGGCTGTGAGCTACGAATTCCGTAATAAGCAAGGCAACATTTACGGCACAAGGACATACGATATATTCCTTTTCATAAACGGATGTGTCGGATGTATCCTTCTGGGTGTGGCAGTCTCCATGTTTTTCTTTGGAGCTCAGTTCACAGTGACCCGAGGTTCTCTGCTTGATGCAGGCAGTCCCGTCATTTCACGCTGGGCACCCACACATGGTTTCGAAGCCATTTTCAATTGGAAAAACCTGATTTTAGGAGTAGCAGTGTTATTCCTGGCAAGAATGCAGGCATGCCTTTATATGATGAATAATATCACCGATGATCCCGATTTCTTTAAATCGCTCAAGGCGAAAGCCCTGATAAACGGCGGTATCTTCGTCGTATTCTTCCTTTGGTTCCTCACAATGGTACTGACAGCAACCGGTTACACAGTTGATTCAAATATAGACTATACTGTCAACGTGAGCGAGACTCCATTCAAATATTTCCATAATTATGTGGATTTGTGGTGGGCAGGTGTCACCCTTCTTTTAGGGGTCGTGCTTGTGCTCTTCGGATTACTGAAATCCGTCTTCTCAAAACATTGGACAAAAGGAATCTGGTTTACAGGAATTGGAACCGTGTTGGCTGTTCTTTCCCTCTTCTGGGTTGCCGGATACGGCGACACAGCCTTCTATCCTTCCCTTCTTGACCCATCTTCATCATTGACCATAAGGAATGCATCTTCATCTGAATTTACGTTGAAAGCCATGAGTTATGTGTCAATTGTAATTCCTTTCGTATTGGCATATATAGCCTACGTATGGTATTCAATGGATCGCAAGAAGCTTACGCCTGAAGAAATGGAAAAAACATCTCATAAATATTAATTAATATTTCCGGATTATGCCGGGAGAGTTTTGGCACAACAGCCTGCTCTCCCGGCAAACTTATAACAAATATGGCTCAGGATAATCAAACCATTTGTCAGGACACTCCTACCGGTTCGTATTGGAGTCTGTTCTCAACTTTTTTTAAAATCGGTCTTTTCACCTTCGGCGGTGGATGGGCAATGATTTCCATCATTGAACGTGAAATAGTTGACAAACATCACTGGATAGAAAGAAATAATTTTCTTGATCTCCTTGCAATAGCCCAGTCTTTGCCGGGCATCCTGGCAGTGAATATAGCGACCGCCGTAGGCGACAAAATAAAAGGAGGGAAAGGAAGCATCGTAGCAGCTGCCGGCACTATTCTCCCCTCATTCCTGATAATCCTCCTGATAGCAATCTTTCTGACCCCTGACATGATTAAGAATAATAAAATAATCTCTTCCATATTCATGGGTATTCGTCCGGCAGTTGTGGCATTGATTATTGCCCCGGTGATTACATCAGCAAAAGCTGCCAATTTAAAATGGAAGACAGTGTGGATTCCTCTGGTGGTTGCATTGATGATTTCTCTTGACATGGGCACGGTGTCGAGTCCTATCCTCTATATTGTCTTAGGCGCTTTAGGAGGTTTTTTCCTCTGGTGGTTTCCTCAGAGACAAAAACTTAAAAATAACAGAAAGCACTAATCACTAAATATTACTTCTTATGTCTATATATTGGCAAATAATCTGGGCATATATCAAAATTGGTATCTTTGGATTCGGAGGAGGTTATGCAATGCTCTCTCTGGTGGAAAAATCTGTGGTCGGACCGGGTTGGATTTCGGAAACCATGTTTACTGATATTGTCGCTATATCTCAGATGACACCCGGTCCTATCGGAATCAATTCTGCAACCTATATCGGATATGTGGCACCGGGGAGTGTCAATCCGGCTTTAAACGGAATCGGATGGGGACTTCTTGGTTCATGTCTCGCCACTCTCGCCGTCGTGATTCCAAGTTTCATACTTGTGCTTTACAGTTCACACTTTATCAGACGCCACAGCGAGAGCGGCGCGATAAAAGCTATTTTTTCCGGATTAAGACCCGTAGTGGTCGGGCTTATAGCATCAGCGGCAATAATGCTCATGAATGCAGCTAATTTCAATCCTAATGGCATTGACTGGCAATTATGGACCAACATAGCTATCTGTGCGATTGCATTCTGTCTTGTATATTTCCCGATTAAACTCGGAAAGAAAGTTCTAAAGCTCCATCCTATCCTTGTCATCATTATGGCAGGGCTGGCAGGCTTTTTGATTTATGGAATTTGATAATGGATAACAACACTAAATATCAGGAAGCTCTTGACTTTTTATTCTCTCAGCTTCCAATGTTTTCTCGTGTCGGAGCTCCCGCTTACAAACCGGGACTTGAGACAAGCATGCAGTTAGATGAGTTCTTCAATCATCCTCATTCCAAATTCAAATCTATACACGTCGGAGGAACAAACGGAAAAGGAAGCACCTCACATAGTCTTGCTGCAATCTTACAGAAGCAAGGTTATAAAACCGCTCTATATACATCTCCTCATCTTGTAGATTTCAGAGAGAGAATAAAGGTCAACGGCGAAATGATTCCGGAGTCGGAAGTCGTCAGGTTCGTTGAAGAATGGAGGAAAAACAACTATCCCGGACACCCCTCCTTTTTTGAACTCACAATGATTATGGCTTTCGACTGGTTTGCACGCTGCAATGTTGATTATGCCGTGATTGAGGTTGGAATGGGGGGCAGACTTGATTCCACCAATATCATCACTCCGGAAGCCTGCATCATAACTAATATCTCGAAAGACCATTCCCAATTTCTCGGAACCACACTCGAAGCAATCGCCGGGGAAAAAGCAGGAATAATAAAAGAGAATATCCCTGTGGTGATAGGTGAGGCATCAGGGGCTATAAGGAAAGTTTTTGAAGATAAAGCCCGTAGTGTCAGCGCTCCTATTGTGTTTGCTGAAGATCACCACGTGATTACCGGTTTTGAGGAAACTCCGGAAGGGAAATTAAGATGCGTCGGCAAAGATTTTGAATTCGTTTTCCCTCTCGCCGGCGACTATCAGAAAAAAAATATTGCGACAGTCCTCTCCGCTGTTGAAATGCTGAAGAATTGCGGTATAGCTGTTTCTGACCGAAGTGTTAAGGAAGGATTGGAAGATATGGTGAGTCTGACAGGTCTGCAGGGACGTTGGATGATAATGAACGATTCCCCTCTCGTCATAGCTGATACGGGCCATAACATAGCCGGAATAAGCTGCAACATGAACCAGCTGAAACGTCTTGCCTCAGAGAAAAAAGGATGCAGGATTCACATTGTAATCGGATTTGTTGCCGACAAGGCGATTGATGAGATTCTTACCATGCTCCCTTCAGAGGCTTCTTATTATATCACCAATGCCTCAATTCCGAGAGCGCTGGCCGCTGACGCACTAAAAAAGAAATTTGACGAAGCAGGTTTGAAAGGGGATTGTTATCCTGATGTCAAAGCTGCATTTGAAGCAGCAAAAAGTCAAGCTCAAGATTCAGATATAATATATGTCGGAGGATCAACTTTCATAGTAGCGGATTTCCTCTCATGACGTAAAATTCACATCGGAAAAAAATGACAAGGAAACCAACATGGAATCCTTGTCATTTTTTTCATGAACTGCTCCGATGGCTTGAGGAGCTTTACTGATCATTCTTTTCTTCCATCTCGCCGTTCTTCTGACGGGCATGACTCTTTGATTGATTACTGCTGAAATCACTTTCCTCTTTAAGGTCGATTTCCTTCTTAGTGTCGTCAAGCACTTTATACTGAAGATAAGCAAGAGATTCGTCTGCCATAATCTTGAAACCCCTGCCGTATCTGCGGCGCCATTTCAAATAAAGCGAGAACATCCCTTTTTTTATGTATGCTTCGACAAAAGGATGCACATACATAGTGAAGCGCTTTACCTTCAAATCATTTACTAAATATTCAAGTTTTTCACCGAGTTTATCTGTGAAAAGAAGGGAAGGCTGTATTTCCCCTTTTCCGAGACAAGACGGGCAGGTTTCGCTTGTTGTGATGTCAAGAGCCGGGCGCACTCGCTGGCGAGTGATCTGCATGAGACCGAATTTACTTAAAGGGAGGATATTATGACGTGCCCTGTCATTTGCCATAATCTCGCGCATGTGGTCATAAAGGGCTTGTCGGTGTTCAGCTTTATTCATGTCGATAAAGTCTATGACAATGATACCACCCATATCGCGAAGGCGTAACTGCCGGGCAATTTCATCAGCTGCCTTTAAATTCACGTCCAGAGCATTGGATTCCTGATCTGAAGAAGCCTTGCTCCTGTTACCGGAATTGACATCTATTACGTGTAATGCCTCCGTATGCTCAATTATGATATAAGCTCCACTTTTGAAAGAGACCGTCTTGCCAAACGAACTCTTTATCTGCCGTGTAATATTAAAATTGTCAAAAATAGGCACGTCTTTGCCATAAAGTTTGACGATGTCTTTATTTTCCGGAGCAATTAAGGCTACGTAATTCTGAATCTGATTGAAGGTCTCTACCTCATTTACATATATATTCTCAAAGTTCGGACTGAAAATGTCACGAATGACACTGACAGCTCTTGAGTCTTCCTCATAAATCAGCATCGGAGGCTGACTGCGCTGCATTTTTGCAATTGACTCTTCCCAACATTTCACGAGAGTGCGCATTTCATTATTTAATTCTGCAACGCGCTTGTTTTCAGCAGAGGTACGAACAATTACGCTGAATCCCTTAGGCTTTATACTGCCGATTAACTGACGCAGGCGTATTTTCTCCTCTGTAGATTTAATTTTTTGTGAGATTGATATTTTATCGCCGAAAGGCATGAGCACCATAAAACGTCCTGTGAAAGATATTTCCGTAGTCAGTCGCGGACCTTTTGAAGATATGGGCTCTTTAGCAATCTGAACGAGCAACTGCTGTCCCGGTTGCAAGACATCCTGAATGGTGCCTTGTTTGGGTATGTCAGGCTCAAGTTTAAACTTTGAAATATTGGGGACCGTCTTCTTATCAGTCATTGCCTCATTGAGGAATGCGGAATAAGTGCTGAACTGAGGTCCAAGATCGAGATAATGAAGAAAAGCATCTTTATCGTAGCCTACATCCAAAAACGCTGCATTCAGACCCGGCATGATTTTCTTTACCTTTGCCAGATAGAGATCGCCGACTGCATAGGCGATATTCCTGCTCTCTTTCTGAAGCGATACCAACCGGGAGTCTTCGAGCAACGCTATGGAGATTTCTTTCTGTTGAACGTCAACTACTAATTCGCTTTTCATATTCTTTTAAGGAATTTGACCGGTCTTCTGCCTCCTGACGTCCACATATCGCGGAACGCCGGAGGCAATTGCCGGTTAAATTGAAAAGAACAAACACCTTCAGAGCTTTTTCTTACCCTTTCCGCGTTTGTCCCTGACTTTGACTGATCGTCGCTGTGGAAAGTAATCACGACCGGAAGCCGTATATTATTTCTTCTTATGACGATTTTTTCTCAGTCTTTTCTTGCGTTTGTGCGTAGCCATCTTGTGGCCTTTTCTTTTCTTTCCGCTTGGCATAGTGGTTAATATTTTAGTTAATATTTAAATGTTTGTTTAGGTTTTATTTCCTGATATTTCACTCTATCATATCCTTAAAGACCTTTGCCGGTTTGAATGTCGGCAACTTGTGTTCAGGAACTTTCAGTGAAGTGTTTTTGGTGATGTTTCTGGCTGTTTTCTCCTTTCTGGTCTTCACCACGAAGCTTCCGAATCCACGGAGATAAACATTCTCACCATCTGCCATTGATTCCTTTATGACCTGCATGAGATTCTCGACTACCGTCAGCACAGCGGCTTTCTCAAGTCCGGTGGAGCGTGAAATCTCATTGACTATCTCTGCTTTTGTCATCTCTATTATTTGATTTTTATTCTTTAGTTTTTGCTCAAAAAGTCTGATTGTCTTTACATGAGTTTCCTCAATTTCTTTTTGACCGTGCAAATATCGGAATTTTTTTTCATTCTGTAAAGCATAGGAATAAAAAACAACATTTTTTACCTGTTTTTATTAGCATTTTCTCCCTATTCTTCTTCAATATCGCCTAAATTTACCCCTTCAACGTTCCTGAGCCTACCCAAAATCAACTCTGAATGGTCTGCTCTGAAAAGTAAGGTCATGCTGCAGACATTATCAAATTCTCGATTCAAAACTTCCACTTCGTTCCCCTTTACTATCTTCATAACTCCGTCGGCTGCCATATAAGGAAATTTAATCTCAATTTTGACACGCCGGTGCATTTCCTTTCTGCCTGCTTCGTCAAGAGCCTCCGATGCAGCTTCCCGATATGCAGCTATAAGCCCGGGAGTGCCGAGCTTTATTCCTCCGAAATATCTTACGACTACCACCAACACATCCGTCAGTTCGCGACTGTTTATCTGTCCGAGTATCGGTTTTCCCGCTGTGCCTGATGGCTCGCCGTTATCATTGAGCTGCCATTCCTTACGCTCTGCTCCAAGCATATAAGCCCAGCACACGTGCCGGGCATCATGATAGGAATTCTGATATTCCTTGACTATTGCGCGTGCTTGGTCAGCATTGGTCACTTTTCGCGCAAAAGCAAGAAACCGACTCATCTTCTCAGTGTAACGTGCTTCCGCCTCCTGTGCTATGGTGTAATATAGGTCAGACATTTGTTTGGATTTATTGTTGAAAAAGGGACGTCGCCAAGTTAGCGACATCCCTTTTTATATTAACCGAAATAAGTACCCAAGCCGGCATTTGCCTTAGGATAAAGCAGCATCCCGTTGGCTACTTCTGTAGCAACCTCTGTTCCTTTTGTCTCTTTCACAATAGTGAGAGCCCACTGAAGAGCAGTAGAAGGACCATTGGCGAGAACAAACTTATCATCGACTACGACAGGAGCATTCTCTACCTGTGCGCCCTTAAGATATCCTTCAAAACCGGGATAGCATGTAGCCTTTCTCCCTTCAAGAAGACCTAACTGTCCGAGCACAACTGCCGGAGAGGCACATATAGCAGCAATTCTTCCTTTCTCTGAATCTGCCTGTGTCTTCAGCAATCCCTGCAATGGAGCGAATTCATATAGATGAGTAGCTCCCGGCATTCCTCCGGGGAGGATGAGCCATTCAGGATCAGAAAAAAGAGTATTGTCAAAAAGAAGATCAGCTGTAACGGTCACACCATGAGCACCGGTAACCTGCAAAGCTGCTGTGAGAGATACGGTCTTAACAGGTATGCCGGCTCTGCGTAATACGTCTACCGGGGTCAAGGCTTCAATTTCCTCAAAGCCTTCTGCAAGAAATAAAAAAGATTCTTTCATACTTTTGATTAAAATTAATAAGGTAAATTCTGGTTATAGTAAAATAATTTCTGAGTAGACAGTTTCAGATTCCGATAATAACCTTTCATAGGTAATTCTGTTACAAATTTATTAAATATATTTCTTTTTTACTAACTTTGTCACGAATTTTTTATTAATTTAATCTTTATTCGATTAATTCTCATGCATAAAGCCTTCTGTTTAGTAAAAAAATATATTTTTATCCTTTTGTTCGCATGCGTGGCGTATTTTAGTGCCTGTTCATCCTCCGATGATTATCTCTCGACTTCAGGCATGATTTGGAACACAACCTATCATATAACTTTTAAGGGCACACCGGCACTCGCGGATTCAGTGCTTGTTGTTCTTGAGGACGTCGGGAAAAGTCTTAATGTTTTTGACTCCGGTTCGTTGGTAAGCAGAGTCAATGGCGCCGATAGTATGACAGTGGATAAGCATTTTATCAATGTCTATCACGCTTCCCAAAAAATACATAAGGCAAGCGACGGAATGTTTGACCCTACTCTGTCTCCTCTTATTACGGCATGGGGATTCGGAAAAGGGCATAAGATAACTGCAGACACTGCTTCCGTCGACAGCATAAGGCAATTTGTCGGACTTAACAAGACATCTCTTCAAAATGATAAACTCAATAAAACCGACAGACGCATTCAGTTTAATTTCTCGGCAGTTGCCAAAGGATATGGCTGTGACCAAGTGGCAGAGATGTTTAAGCGCAACGGAGTTGATGATTTCATGGTGGAGATAGGGGGTGAAATCGCAGTCGGTGGGAATGGTCCCCGAAAGACGGGATGGAGAATATCTATCGATAAACCAATTGAATCAGACAGCATAAGTCATGAATCAGGGGCAATTATTAGCTTGACAGATTGCGGAATTGCAACTTCGGGTAATTATCGGAACTTCCATAAGGAAGGGGGAAAGACAATGGGACACACTATCTCTCCCCTAACAGGACGCCCGGTAACTTCTGACGTGGTGAGCGCTACCGTTGTTGCCCCTACCGCTATGGAAGCAGATGCTGCTGCGACTGCTTGCATGGCTACGGGGGCTGCAAAAGCAGCACAAATTCTTGAAAATTTAAATTATGAGGGAATGCTCATTCTGGCTGATTCCTCTGTCTGGATGTCTGACGGATTCAAAAAACGTCTTAACGCAGCAACTTCGGCGCCTGGAAGAACAAACCGAAATTAATGCCGAAATTCCAGTTGGCTTTCGGTGATGAAAGATAATTAACATAAAGCGAGAGGCTGGCGAACGGGAAATTATAGACAGCTGCCACTTCTCCTATGAACTGAGGCTTATGGAACCATCTGTCATATTTAGCCATCCCGTCGGCTGTAGGAACAACATTTCTGATAGGACAGAACATGTAGAAATCGCCTCTAAGTTGTGCCCGTGTCATTGGGGTCCATACCGGTATCATTCCAATAGCGGCATAATTATCTGATCTGAATGCAGGATTAAAATAGTTTTTTGTTGAAGGCGTTGGTGCGAATGCCGGAGCATGAATCAATGTCGCCGTATAGGTCTGGTAGACCTTCTGTAGCGTAGCTATACCATTGACCATAGCTCCCAATTTAAAATTATTATGTAGGGAGAAATAATGGCGCCATAGCAATTCTGCCGATGCTCTCAGATGTGTCTCCCAATCGGTTGCCTTTTCTTCGTCATTACCGGGTGTGAACTTGTTCTGTTCATGACTAAGCAATACATTCAGGAGCCATTCTCTGCCCACACTCGGATACATCTGGTCGTTCAGTGTGTTAAGCTCTATCCCCCCTTTGAAAGCAGCAATCCTGTAACGGCTTTTGTCTTTCTTTACTTCTGCAAAAGCTCCTTCATTATATGGGAAATAGTTATTTCCTTCCCATCCGTATGAGATGTTCGCAAAGCCCTTTGCCATTCTTCCTAATGCCCAGCAATAATCAAGACGGAAGAAGCCCTGTGTGTCAGTGATGAATGAGGGTGTCGAAGCTTCATAGAATAATAATTCCGAATCATAATATTTCTGTCGGCTGATTACTGCCTGCAGCTGCATATATGAGGGGTTTGCCGTGCGGAGTGCAAATTTCGCACTCAACTGTCCCGCATAGTATGATTGTCCTATCCATGCGCCCAAGTCGACATCAAGACTGTTGAAGCTCAATGTGTGATAGCCGAAAGTCAGATAGAGCATGCTGTTGGTAGATGACGTTATCCATCCGCCGACTCCTACGCTCCAGGGATTCTTGACACTCGCCTTAAGCAGCAGCGTGTTCCTTCCATCCTTACCAAATTCTGCCTGCGGCAATAAATCAGAAAGTTTTCCCCCTCCGACTGCGCGATAGTAAGAATCCTTGACTCGCGCAAGATTCATTACTTCTTCTTTCTTTTTCGGTCCTGTGAAAAGGAATTCGAGGTAACGTGCCTGATTTGGTTTCGCACCTTCCACCTCAACCTTATCGAAAATAACATCCGGTGTATGCTCGGCAAATGTATCTCTCCTCGCGGTGACCTCACTCATAGGCTCACGAGCAGGGAGACGCTTTTTAATAGAGTCCACCATAGATAACCCGGTCTTATAGCCGATATCATAAATCTCCTGGGCAGCCCCGAAATCAAGCACCCCGAAATTGAGTACAGGCACCTGGATTTTCACACCTTTATCGGCTGGAAGACTGTAATCATTATTCTGAATGATCATGTCTTCAAGCTGGCTATATATATCACCCCTTATAGGTTTTGTATCGGCAGATGAGACGGAAACACCTATTATAAATTCCGGATTGAAATCATTTTCCATAACATTAACAGGGAAATTGTCATAGATTCCTCCGTCATATACTAAAACACTGTCAATCTCTATTGGCTTAAAGACAAGGGGGAAACTCATTGATGCGCGAACTGCATCGCCCAGCGAACCGGATTTAAGCACTATCTTATGCTTACTGTAGACGTCGCTCGTCACGCAGCGGAAGGGCACAAACAGATTATTGAAATTGCCCTTACACTGTTCCGTATAGGGTGAGAAAATCTCCAGAAACTCAATGTTCATCGGAATCGGATTCACAAGCGATGTCGGTATTATCTGGCTCATGAGATTGTTTGCCGAATCTTTGAAATTTATATTCAAAGTGAGCCATTTCGGAGTCGGAGTCGGGGTATTCAGATAATATTCCAGATTTTTGCTTACTGTTCCCGTGCTCCAGTTGCGAAAATCCTGTGAGGTGAACATCTGCATCATTCTTTCAGGCGACCATCCGCAACTGTACAGACTGCCAACAATGGCTCCCATAGACGTTCCCGTGACATAGTCAATAGGAATGTCGTTATCCTCAAGTGCTTTTATAACACCAACATGGGCAATACCCTTGGCACCACCCCCACTCAGGACCAGCCCGACTTTTTCTCGGGCATTAATATTTGAAAAAGACAAAGCAATTATAAGCAGTGAAGCCAAAATTGGAATCCGGCATCCGGAAAATTGAAAACGGTTCATTGTGGAAAAGTTTGAGGTTAAGACGAGGAGAATATGAATGTATCTAAATAACACTTAAAAAATATAAAAAGTTACACAAATCAACTCATATCTACATTTTTTCCCGTAAGAAGAATTTTCTGACTGCACCAGCCACAGTCATATATCATCTTTTTATTTGTATCTCCTCATAGAGCCGTACTGCCTACCTTGAAATCACCACCTCTTCCAAAAAATAAAGAAACATCTGTTTCGAAAAAAACAGGCAGGCTTATCAGATGATATGCCTGCCTGTTAAATTTTGGTAGTTAAACTAATGCAATGTGAATCAAAGAGCACGTTGCACCATGTCTTCAAGTTGAGCAAGAGTCTTCTTACCGCTTTCGCGCATAAGTTCCTGACCTTCCTTGAAGAGTATGTATGTTGGATATTCCTCAAGTTTATATTCCAGCTTAATATGTCCGTTATAAGAACCGTCAACACGCTCAATGTTTGCTTTATCACCGAACTTGGCTTTCAGCTCCTGAGCCAGATACTTTATCTCAACGGAATCGCCTTTACCGGCATGTTCTATAACTACGAGGGTAGGTTTTGTCTCCTTGATTTTATCAACGTATTTTTTCATAGTTCCAATGTTATTTATTCATCGTTATAACAATCGGAAATACGAATTAGTTTAAGCCTCGGGAGCTGCTACCTGCACCTCGGGCTTTGCCGGAGATATATAGGAATCCTTAAAACCGAGGAAATACAGCACTCCGTCTATTCCAATGGTTGAAATGCTCTGTTCTGCCTCCGCTTTCACTTTGGGTTTTGCATGAAAAGCTATTCCGAGTCCGGCTTCTGAAAGCATAGGAAGATCATTGGCGCCATCTCCGACTGCAATCGTCTGGGCTATATCTATATTCTCCACCTGAGCTAACAGCCTTAACAGTTCCTTCTTTCTTCTGCCGTCGACAATATCTCCCAGATACCTGCCGGTGAGTTTCCCGTCGGGACCAATCTCCAATTCGTTGGCATAGACATAATCGAAATTATATTTCTGCTTCAGATAATTTCCGAAATATGTGAAACCGCCTGAAAGAATCGCTGTCTTGTAGCCGGAACGGTTCAGCACTTTCATCATTCGGTCAACCCCTTCCGTTATCGGAAGATTTTCAGCAATATCCTTCATTACGCTGACATCGAGTCCTTTCAACAGAGCCACTCTTCTTTTAAAACTTTCCTGGAAATCTATCTCTCCGCGCATGGCTGCCTCTGTTATGGCCCTTACTTCCTCGCCGACCCCTGCCCTGTCTGCAAGCTCATCGATCACTTCTGTCCGAATAAGAGTCGAATCCATATCGAAACAGATCAGACGGCGCGAACGGCGGTAGATGGTGTCTTCCTGCATTGAAATGTCATAATTGAGTTCTCTCGATAGACGCATCAGATCGCTTTTCATCTGAAGCTGATCAATGGGAGTGCCTCTTACGGAAAACTCTATACATGCCTTGGTTGCCGGGATTGCCCCCTCATCAAGAGGAATACGACCCGTCAGACGTGATATTGAATCAATATTGAGACCCTGCTCGCTGATCACCTTTGCCGTGGCACATATCTGCTCGGCTGTAATCTTCCTGCCCAGAATGGTGATGATATAACGATTCTTGCCCTGCCGACTCACCCAGTCATTATATTCTTCTTCTGAAACTATCTGGAACGATACCTGCACCTTCAAGGCATTGGTTGTGAATAGCAATTCCTTAACAATTTCACCACTTTTCCTGCTGTCGGTCATAAAAAGGATGCCGAGCGAAAGCGTATGATGAATATCAGCCTGACCGATGTCAAGCACAGTGGCGTCATATCTCGCAAGAATTTCTGTCAAAGCAGCCGTCAGACCGCTTTTGTCAGCGCCCGATATATTAATCAATATCAGTTCTTTTCTTGCTTCCTGTATGTCTTTATTCTCTTCTGACATGGCTTTTATCTTCTTTTTTGATTTCTCTTCTTAATTTTTGTGTGTCGTCCCGTATTAGCTGATTTGGATTGCTTCTTTTCATATCCTTCACTTTTTACCGACCCAACTCCTTTTAATTTCGCAGCTTGTTCAGCTGAATCGGAAAAGTTTGCAGAGGCTGCCTTGCGAAACCAATAATATGCCTTTCTTTTATCCTGAGCGACTCCTATCCCGTCTCTCAACATTTCAGCATATCGGTATGCACCCTCCATGTTTCCTTTTTCAGCAGCTCTCCAATAATTTTCTGCAGCGATTCGATTATCTGCAAGAACACCCAATCCATCTTCAAAACAATGACCAACCTCAAGCATAGCATCTCCATTGCCGTTTGAAGCTGATTTTCTGAACCAATATATCGCTTCTTTATAGTCTTTTTCCACATTCTTCCCATCCTTATACATGCAACCCATCCTATATTGGGCTTCTGCATCTCCGGTCTGTGCGCGACGCGCACACTCTTCCCAGCTCTCCAAATCAGGATCAGGAACAGCTGCCTTAGTCGAAAAGATTCCTATAGAAAAAAATAGTGTGACTGCAATAATCGTCTTTAGAAATAATTTCATCATCAATTATAGTATTTAGTAAAATATGATAGCAGTAGATATTCTCCTATGCTGTCATCAGAAATTTGCTCAGATAAAAGTGAAAAAAAGACGGTATCGTGTTTTTCAAGCTGATACCGTCTTTCTATTGTGTTTTAAGGATTATTCTCCCTGATTTTCTTTCTTCTGCTTGTCAAGGAAAGCAATCTTTTCCCGTATCTGATTTATATCGTCTTTTATTCTCTGCATCTTTCTTTCAAACTCCTTCATCATAGAGTTGCCGGCAGACGATTTCACGCTGAAGAAGCCCAGATTATTCTCGATTGTCTTCAATTCAGCCTGACGATTCTCAATTGCCCTGACAAGACGATCTCTTTCTCGTTTTGTCTCGTCTCCTTCCATCTTCTTGACATCGCCCTCGAATTTTCTCATTCTCTGGCGTGACTGCTGAAGATCAAATGCTCCGAAAAGACGGTCAAGTTCCTTACGATAGTCAGCTGCGACTGTATCTTTCTGCTTGAAAGGCACATGGCCGATTTTCTGCCATTCATTCTGAAGAGTTCTTATAGTCTCGATTACATCCTTTCTCTCAGCATCTTCCGGAATAGCTTTTAGTTTCTCGATGACTTCGCGTTTTGCCTTTAGGTTCTCGCTTTCCTCATCACGGCGTCCGGAGAATAATTTCTTGCGCGCGTCATAGAAAGCATCGACCGCTGCACAGAAGCGTTTCCAGACCTCATCACCTTGCTTGCGTTTTACGACGCCAATAGTCCTCCATTCTTTCTGAAGAGCCTGCATCTTGTCAAGAGCCCCTTTCTCATTGAAATTCTCTTTCAGTGCCTCAGCTTTCTCGCATAAAGCTTCCTTCTTCAGGAGATTATCCTTTAGCTCCTCTTTTGTCTGACGGAAATGTTCCCCTTTTGCCGTGAAGAAATCATCACAGGCTTTACGGAAACGAGCGAACAACTGATTGTTGGCTTTACGAGAAGCGAAACCGAGTCCTTTCCATTCCTGCTGCAAAGCAAGGAATTCTTTTGTGGCTACCTCCCATTCTGCAAATGTCTTCAATGAAGAATAGTCGATTGCTTCCGCTTTCTCGCAAAGAATAGTTTTAGCAGATTCATTTTCTTGCTCAGCTGCTTTCCTTGCCTGGAAATAATCCTGATGACGCTTGTTGACTACTGTCGAAGCATCCTTAAACTTATTCCATATCTCTTCCCTCATCTCTCTTGCGACAGGACCAATCTCACGGAACTGGTCATGAAGCACCTGGAGACGGCGGAATGCCTCAACAGGGTCAGGAAGTGTGGCAAGTTCCTGTGCTTTCTCAACAAGAATGGTCTTCAGTTCAAGATTTTTCTTGAAATCGAGATCGCGCAATTCTTTATTCATCTTCAGTCTGTCGTAGAATAATTCTACAGCCGACTGATATTCCTTCCATGTGTCATTGTCATAGCCTGCAGGAACTTCCCCTACCGACTTGAAATCTTGCTGAAGCTGCTGGAATTTCTGGAAATGAAGGTTGATGTTGTCAATATCTTCTGCAATAGCCTTCAATTCCGCTATGATTCCTTTCTTCTTTTCAAGATTCTGCTGACGCTCCTCTTCCTTCTTTTCAAGATAGGCGTTGCGTTTCTCCTTGAACTCGGCAAGGAGATTCTTTATTCTCCCCTCGCTTTCATCCGGAGTGGAAGAGAAATCTTCAGGATTATTGCCTTCGGCTATGAATGCCTCCATCTCGGCAGTGATTTCCTTATTCTGGATGCTGTAAAACACCTGTTTAATAAGGGCGACTTCCTTGTGTGCCTCAAGATTGCCGGAATCTACTATTGCCTGAAGGGCGTCAATGAGTTCCGGTTTGGTCATTGAATGATACTGACGGTTGGCTTCAGAAAGCGTAGTGTCGCTTTCTTCTGAAACTTCAATAGTCGCGTTCTCTTCAACCGGAGTATCTTCGGTAGCAGCCGATTCCATAATTGGCTCGGCTGGAGTTTCAGGCGCTTCGGATACCAGAGCGGCATCGCTGATGTTTACGTCATCCACGGGGGAAGTCTGCTTATCAAGCTCGTTCATTGCTGAAAGGATAGTTAGTTTGGCGCCTTCTCCTTCTTCGGTTTTGTCGTAGCCAGAAGCCGGCGCATTCATGGTTTGCTTATTTTGCGTCAAAATTAGCAATTTTATCTCACATTGCAAACTTTTGACTTATTTATTATCTCCTTATTCCTTATTTTTTCTTATTATCTTCGCTGAGAGGATTCTTACGTCTTCTTTCGGACGGTCAGAGGCATCTGTTTCCACTTTCTGGATTTTCTCCACAACGTCCATCCCCTTGATGACCTCACCGAAAACCGTGTAGGCTCCGTCAAGATGCGGCGTGCCTCCTATCGTGGTGTAAGCTTCCCTTATCTCTTCAGGCATGTTTTCAGGCAGGACTGCCTCCTCTGTCTTCTTTATCAATTCCTGACGAAGATTTTCAAGAGCTACCGAATCGTGGGCAAGCCGCAGCGACTTGATTGAATCAGAATACTGTTTTGTCAGATTCATGAAATATTCCTGACGTTTGGCATCCGTTGCCCTTGCTGCCATAGCATCCAGACGGGCAGGATTCTGTTTTTTACCTGTCACGATATAAAACTGCGAACCGGATGAACGGCGTTCAGGATTGACGTTATCTCCTGTTCGGGCAGCTGCCAGTGCGCCGTATTTATGGAAATGACGCGGATAAGAAATTTCTGCCTCTATTGTATAGCCGGGGTCGCCGTCACCTAATTCCTCGCCATTCTTAGCTTCTTTTGATTTCGGGTCGCCGGTCTGCACCATAAATTCGTCAATCACTCTGTGAAACAATACGCCGTCATAGAACCCCTTCCCTACCAACTTCAGAAAATTATCTCGATGAAGCGGTGTGTCATTATATAGCTCCACTACAACATCGCCCAGACTTGTCTTTATCTCAACAAGGGCATCATCGGGATTCAGGGATTTCAGATCAGTGTTCATGGTTTGTGAAAATATTGTGGCATATCCTGCAATCAGGACCACCATGGTGATTAATAATTTTCTCACTTTATTACTCTCTATATATTATGACCTAAGGAGCCGGCATCGGCTGCCGGATATATTCGTTTGTATATTCTGCGGAAATTATCGTCTGTAAGGCGTAGCTCAGAAGCTCTTTCCATGTAATCATGTCCCCAGATTGCTTCAAGAAGTGAGCCTATATAACGGCGTTCCCTATCTTTTCCTATCGCGCCTTCTATCAATGGAGGAAGATACGATGAGAATGCATCACAGTCTACCGCATTAAGGAAACGCGCCGTGCTCGCAAGGAATTGCCCCGTGCGGTCTACTCGCTTCAGGTTTTCTATAAGCTCGGGAAGAACAGATTCACACGTATCGACATTGTTCACAATATACTCGTATGTCCCCATTCCATCCTCATCGTTTTCCAGAATTTTCTCTAATTGGTTCATCTTGTAAAAATTTTCAAGACGCAAAGTAAATAAATTTCATCAAAATGGTAAAATAAAGCGGGAAATTTTTCTAAATAAAAATACGATTTATTAATTTTGCAAAGTCATTTGGAGTCGGTCTCTCCGCTCCGGTTTTGCATTGATAATATGAATAAAAACAATTCTGTCGTCTCCGAATATCCGGAGGATAAATTTGTCATTGTCATAGGCAGGGAATTTGGAAGCGGGGGTCGCCGCGTCGGAAAAATTCTTGCCGACAAACTTGGCTGCTCATACTATGACAATGAGTTGCTCTCCGAAGCTGCCCGTGCCATGGGATTTTCAAAGGAGATATTCAATGCTCACGATGAGAAGAAACCCTCCCCCTTCAACACCTTTCTTCAGGGTGTATATGGAATACCATCCAATTTTCATGACACTTCAGTCGGCGGGTCTTCTCTTTACAGAGCCCAAAGCAATGCAATAAAAAACATCTGCAGAAAAAATTCCTGTGTGATAGTGGGGCGCACTGCCGATTACGTTCTCCGTGATCATCCCGGCATGATAAGCGTGTTTCTCCATTCTCCCTTGGAACATCGGGCTGTCAAGATAATCGAACGCGGGGATGCCCTGACAAAGGCTCAGGCGTTTGAAATCGCACGAAGACATGACCGTAATAGGGAAAGCTATTATAATTATTACACCGGACGCCACTGGGGAAGGGCAAGCAATTATCATCTTTCTATTGATGCATCGCTGCTGAAGGAAGAAGAAATTGCCGACATCATCATTGCATTTCTTAATGCAAAAAGAAGACATATTTAAATTTCAGAAGCGCGGTCTGTCGCTTGAGTCTTTTTTACTCAAGAGGAAAGTCCGGGCAACGTAGGGCAGCATGCTTCCTAACGGGAAGCCGGCGGCGACGCCGGGGATAAGTGACAGAAAACAACCGCCCGTCCTTTCAACAGGATGAGGTAAGGGTGAAAAGGCGGGGTAAGAGCCCACCGGTCTTCATGGCGACATGAGGAGCCGCACATCCCATGTGTTGCAAGGCCAAATACACCGGCAATTAAGGATTGCCCGTCCAGTGCCGGGGGGTAGGCTGCTTCAGCCCTCGGGCAACCGTGCGGCGTAGATAAATGACAGACACCCTCCCTGAGGGTACATAACCCGGCTTATAACGCTTCTGTTTTTCTCCGACGGATTCGAGAGAATCCGTCGGATTCTTTTATACTGCTCTTCAACCTTCTTTAATATCATTTATTTTTTGAACTTTATTCCTTGCTATTTCATTTATATTCTTAAAGGATTCCTCTCCCCCTTCTTCTCTCCTCTTTTTAGCTGACACCATTATTAATTCCCCTATAATTTCTATTATAATGAAATCTAACCAACAGGATTCAGCCGGCTCCTCTTCCAAGGACAATAAAAAAGAGAAAGAATCTTTCTTCACAAGATTGATCAATAGAATTCAGTATCTTGTAAATTATTTCTGGACAGGAGTCTGGAAAGATCCTAACGACACTACCAAGGTAAGAGTTCTGAAGGTCATCAATCTTTCAATCCGATCATTTCTTGACCGGGATTTACAATCGCGCTCCATGTCGCTCACTTATTCCACGGTGCTTGCCATTGTGCCGGTGTTTGCTCTTCTCTTTGCCATCGGAAGAGGGTTCGGGCTTCAGGATCTGCTTGAACAGCAACTTTATCAAAGTTTTCCTGCTCAGAAACAGATTATTTCGCTTTCCCTAAGGTTTGTCGATTCCTACCTGAAAGAAGCCTCACAGGGTTTATTTGTCGGGATAGGCATTCTTTTCCTGCTATGGACTCTCATCTCACTCCTTTCGTATATAGAAAGCGCATTCAACATGATATGGGATGTCAAACACGACCGTACTCTCTATCAGAAAGTCACCGACTACATCGCAATCTGTCTGATGGTGCCGATCCTGATGATCTGTTCCTCGGGTGTTTCCATTTTCATGTCAGCGACAGTGCAGGATAACATTCATTTTGCCTTTCTTACTCCTCTGATAAATATTGTGCTTGAAGCCTCCCCTCTTGTCTTGGCATGGCTTGCGTTTTCTCTTTCGTTCTTCCTTATTCCGAATACTAAGGTTAACTTCAAATACGCAGCCGTAGCAGGGGCAATCTGTGCCATTGTTTTTCAGATTCTACAGATGCTGTTTGTCAACGGACAGATATATGTATCGAAATATAACGCAATCTACGGTTCATTCGCTTTCCTTCCTCTGTTGTTAATATGGCTCCAGCTCTCATGGCTGATACTTTTGTTCGGTTGTGTGCTGACATATTCTCTGCAAAATGTATATGCGTTCAATTTCCTCGGCGATGTCTCTAAAATGTCAGATACATATAAACGCAAGGTGACAATCATTCTTACTGCAGCCATAGTAGGAAGATTCAGGGCAGGGAAAACTCCCATGACAAGGTCAAAACTCAGTTTCTGTTATGATGTTCCGATTAGAGTCGTCTCAAGAATATGTGAGCAGCTTTATAAAGCCGGTCTGATCAATTATGTCATGCTTCCGGAAGATAAGGTCGGAATAGCACCTGCCATAGAAACGGGAAATCTTACTGTCGCTGAACTCCTCAGAAGACTTGACAACGTAGGTCCCTCCAATTTCATTCCTCGCTTCTCAATCATCTACGGTAATATCCTGACCAAAATTGACGAATGGCTTCAGCAGACCTACAAAAGTCTTGATTCAATTCTTGTAGCTGACATTAATATTCCGGTAGATACGGAAAAGGAACAGGCTTCTGAATCTGATTCACAACCATTCCTTGCCCCGGACGTAGACGAACCATCTTCACCTGTGGTTAATGATGAGTGAGACAGGCTTATAAATTTGTTGCATTTTTTATAATATTTCGTGCATTATCAGAAAATTAATAAAAATAACTCCTATAATGTTTGTTTTTTTTCTTATATAATCATATCTTTGTGCAACATTTGTCAGGAATACCACTGAAAAGCTTGAGTGCATAAATCTTTTATGGAATTCTGAAGAGCGAATCTTTCTCCCATAAAGACTTAGTTGACCTACTTTTCTCTCCTCATTAAAGAAATGAAAACTCAAAATTTATCATAAACAGACCATATAATCTATGAGCTATCTTAAATTCGACAAAAACCTCATGATTAATCTTGAGCAGAGCCTTCCGAAAGAGATGCTTCGCACAAATAAATCTGGGGCATACCACTGCACAACCATAGTCGGGTGCAACACCCGTAAACAACATGGGCTGCTCGTGATTCCGATTCCTGAGATGGACGATAAGGCACACGTGCTGCTTTCTTCTCTCGATGAGACTGTCATTCAGCACGGAGCTCCTTTCAATCTCGGTCTTCATCAGTATGGCGAGGGTATTTTCAGTCCGAACGGACATAAATACATTCGTCAGTTTGACTGTGAATCAGTGCCTACAATGACCTACCGTGTAGGCGGAGTTATTCTGACTAAGGAAAAAGTTTTTATTTCTCATGAAAACAGAATCCTCATCAAATACACACTTCTTGAGGCACATTCACCCACGACCCTTCAGTTCCGTCCCTTCCTCGCTTTCCGCAATGCAAATGACCTTTGTGTGGAGAATGGAGCAATAAACACTGCGACTGAACCTGTAAAGAACGGTATCTCTACTTGTCTTTATCATGGTTATCCAAATTTATACATGCAGTTCTCCAAAGAACCGGAATGGGTCGCTGACGGTCACTGGTATAAAGGCATCGAATATTATAAAGATAAAGACAGAGGCATCCCATACAAAGAAGACCTCTGGGTGCCCGGTTATTTCCAGCTTCCAATCCAAAAGGGAGAATCAATCATTTTCTCAGCCTCCACTTTTGAAGCTGATCCGGATAAGTTCCTGGCTACTTATGAGGAGGAGCTCACCACCCGCACATGCCGCACATCATTCTATAACTGTCTGAAAAACTCGGCTAAGCAGTTTTATCTGAAAAAGCCTGACGGCATGTATATCATGGCTGGCTATCCATGGTATAATGTACGCGCAAGAGACGAACTGATGGCTCTCCCCGGATGTACGCTTGCTATCGACCACCGTGGTGATTATGAAGCAATCATGGAAACCTTCCTGAAGGCTCTCCGCAAATTCCTTAATGAGGGGGAGACCAATAAGACCATCGGGGAAATAGACCTTCCTGACGTTCCCCTCTGGACTATCTGGGCAATTCAGCAGTTCAAGCGCTCTGCCTCAACTAAAGAATGTCGTGAGAAATATGGAGAAGACGTTAAATGGATTATTGATTGCATAAGAGAGGGGAAAGTGCCCAATCTTGTGCTCAATCCCAACGGACTTCTTTCTTCTGAAGGAACAGAAAAACCCGTCACCTGGCTTTCAGCTTCAATCAATGGCAAGCCGATAATTCCCCGCACCGGTTTTATTCTTGAATTCAATGCCCTTTGGTATAATGCCCTCCGATTCGTAGCGGCTCTTTATGACGGAGATGCAGCCATGGAAGATTATTTAAATGAAATCAAGGGTCTTGCCGAGACAGTCAAGGAATCGTTCATCTCTACATTCCTGAACGATTACGGGTATCTTTACGATTATGTCAACGGCACTTACACTGATCTTGAGGTGCGACCGAATATGGCAATTGCTATCGGGCTTGAGTATTCACCACTCGACAGACGCCAGCGCAAAAAGGTTCTGGATTTCGTAACCCGCGAACTTCTCACCCCGAAAGGACTCCGCTCATTGAGCCCTAAGAGTTTCGCTTATCATCCTCAATATCTCGGCGATCCCACTCAACGCGAATATGCGGTGCATCAGGGTCCGGCACGTCCTTGGCTGTTCGGTTTTTATGCCGATGCTTATTTCAAGGTGTTTGGTGTCAGCGGCGTAGGCTTCATTGAGAGAATGCTAATCGGATATGAAGATGAAATGACAGAGGGATGTATAGGCTCACTGTCGGAAATGTATGACGGCAATCCCCCTTACACCGGACGCGGAGCAGTCAGCACGGCAAAGAATGTGGGTGAAATCCTCCGCACGCTCAAGAATGTAAAAGAATTAAATAAACTACAAACCTTAGAAACCGAAGAATCGAAATGAAGGCTTTAATGTTCGGATGGGAATTCCCTCCACATATCCTCGGCGGTCTCGGCACTGCAAGCTACGGTCTGACTAAAGGTATGCATGCCAATGGCAATCTTGAAATCACTTTCGTGATTCCTAAACCTTGGGGTGACGAGGAGAAAGGGTTTGCCAATATTATTGGTGCATGCAACACTCCTGTGGCATGGAGAGACGTTTCCTGGGATTACGTTAACCAGCGTATAGGAAAGGTCATGGACCCTCAAACCTATTTTGACCTCCGCGATCATATCTATGCCGACTTCAATTATATGAAGCTCAATGATCTGGGATGTATAGAATTTTCAGGTCGTTATCCTGATAACCTTGTTGAGGAAATCAACAACTATTCTATCGTTGCCGGTGTAATTGCAAGAACCGTGCCCTGCGACATCATCCACGCACACGACTGGCTGACATATCCGGCAGGAATACATGCCAAGAATGTTACAGGAAAACCTCTCGTGATTCATGTGCATGCTTCCGAGTTCGACCGTTCTCGCGGGAAGCCGAACCCCACTGTGTTTGCCATTGAAAAAGACGGCATGAATAATGCTGACCATATTATCACAGTTTCTAACCTCACACGTAAGACTGTGATTGAGAACTACGGCATTGACCCGGCTAAAGTCACTACCGTTCATAATGCGGTTATTCCTCTTGACGAAGAAACTCTGAATCTTAAACGTTCAGAAACTAAAGATAAGGTAATCACCTTCCTGGGGAGAATCACTATGCAGAAAGGACCTGAATATTTTGTTGAGGCAGCTGCGAAAGTCCTTAAGAAAAATAAGAATGTGAGATTCGTCATGGCAGGTGGCGGTGATATGGAAAAGGCAATGATTAAGCTTGCAGCAAAGAGAAATATTGCTGACAGATTCCATTTCACAGGATTCCTCCGCGGGAAAGAGGTGTATCAGATGTTCCGCGACTCCGATGTGTATGTGATGCCTTCAGTGTCCGAGCCTTTCGGCATCTCACCCCTTGAGGCAATGGAAATGGGCGTCCCGTCAATCATATCAAAACAGAGCGGATGCGCTGAAATTCTCGATAATGTCATAAAGACTGACTACTGGGATGTCGATGCAATGGCTGATGCCATGCACTCCATCATCAGCAATAAAGCCCTCTACAACACCCTGCGCGACCGTGGCATTGAAGAAATACACGGCATAACCTGGGAAAAGGCGGGTAAGAAGGTCATCGACATCTATAATAAAGTGATTGAATCACGCCAGTGAGTTTTTTATCTTTAATTCTAATTCGTATTTTAAGAATTTTGGCATTAAGTCAGCTAATCTATTCCGGTAAAGCCCAGATAAGCTTTTCAGCGCCTGACTTCTGTCATCTAAACCAATAATCTTCTTATGAAATCAGTTTGTTTCTACTTTAAGATTCATCAGCCTTTCCGCCTGAAACGCTACAGATTCTTCGATATAGGCAACGATCATTACTATTTTGATGATTTCGCCAATGATGAGATTATCACAAGAGTTGCACAGTCAAGCTATATTCCTATGGCTGAGACTCTGCTCCAGATGATTGAAAATTCCAACAGAGACTTCAAATGTTCTCTTTCAATCTCAGGAACAGCTATTGAGCAACTTCAGCAGTATGTGCCCGAATGTATCGACCTCCTGAAAAAGCTCGCTGATACAGGATGTCTTGAAATCCTGGCAGGCACCTATTCCCACTCATTGTCTTCTCTGGAAGATCCGGAAGAATTCATGAGGGAGGTGAAGGAGCATTCAGATTTGATTAAACGTCTCTTCGGTTTGACTCCTAAAGTGTTCGCTAACACCGAACTCATATATGATGATGAGATCGCTACTCTTGTGGCTGCTATGGGTTATAAGGTTATTCTTACGGAGGGTGCGAAACATATTCTCGGCTGGAAGTCGCCTGACTATGTTTATTCTGCAATCTCTGCTCCCGAGGTGAAACTGCTTCTGACTAATGATAAACTTGCTGACGATATTGCCCGCAATTTCAACAACACCGCATGGGATGAGTATCCTCTCACGGCTGATAAATACGTGGATTGGATTGCTTCTCTTCCGGATCAGGAGCAAGTGGTCAATCTTTACCTGAGCATGGATACTTTCGGCACCTTCCTTCCGAAGGATACCGGTATTTTTGAATTTATGAAAGCTCTCCCTCATTTCGGGAAAGAAAAGGGAGTACAGTTCACGACTCCTTCTGACGTCGTGGCTAAACTCAAACCGGTGGATGCACTTTCAGTGCCGTTCCCAATTTCTGATATTGATGAGGCACGCGATGTGTCGGCATGGAAAGGCAACGAGCTTCAGAATGAAGCGCTCGGCAAGCTTTATGGTGTGGCAGAACGTGTAAGTCTGTGTCAGGACAGACGTCTGAAGAAAGATTGGGAATATCTGCAGAGCAGCGATCATTTCTATTATATGAGCACCAAAAACATGGCAGACGGTGCGAGCCATGCCGCCTTCAGCCCGTATGATTCTCCATTCGCAGCTTTCACAAACTACATGAATGTCCTTGCTGACTTCCTTGTGCGTGTAGAAGAACAGTATCCTGAGGATATCGACAATGAGGAACTCAACTCTCTGTTGCTGACCATACGTAATCAGGCATCAGAAATCAATGAGCTCAATAAGGAAGTTAAGAATCTACGCAATAATATCCTTAATGCCGACGACTCCACTAATGCTCCCAAAGAGGAACTCCTTGAGATAGCTGAAAAGGCTGATGTGGAAGACCCTGCTCCTAAAAAGAAAGGACGCAAGGCAGCTTCAAAACCGGCTGCTGAAAAACCTGCCAAGACTGCAAAGAAAACAACCAAAAAGAAATAATAATTTCTTTTAATTTCTGAATAAATAAGAGAGACACGGAATAGATAATTGATTCTTCTATTCCGTGTCTCCCTTTTTATTTATTTGATTCCGTTATTGATTCCGTTAAGGAAAAGATTACTCAACCGGGAAATATTATAACCGCCGGAGAATTTATCCGAATTTTGAAATTTTCCGCAGTTGAGATTCGTTCAAAATCTTTATTCTTCTTCCATCAACGAGTATCAGCTTCTCTGTCATGAAAGATGTCAGCGTACGTATTGCGTTTGATGTGGTCATATTGGAGAGATTTGCCAGGTCTTCTCTACTCAAATAAATCTTCAGTGTGGCGTCATCATCTTCCAGTCCGTAATTGTCAGCGAGCAACAGAAGAGCCTCTGCAAGTCGTCCGCGAATGTGTTTTTGGGTGAGATTGACAATCTTTGTATCAGAGCCTCCCAGATTGCGTGAAAGCTCATGGATAAAAAACATAGCCAGATCATTATTATTTCTTATGAGCGCATCTACAATCTTCATAGGTATGCTTCCCAGCACAGACGCTTCAAAGGCGGCACATGAGGAGACATAATTTTCTTCTGCAAAGAAAGCCCGGTAACCGAAATACTGAACCGGTCTGTATAAACGTAATATCTGTACCCTGTCGCCCACGCCGCTTTTATACATCTTGACCTTTCCCTTCAACAGACACCACAGATTTTCCGGCTCATCGTGCTCTGCATAAATTATCTGACCCTTTTTGTAATGGGAAATGGTAAAATTATCTGTCACTGTTCTTTTTTCTTCGGGTGACAGAATATTCCATAGGTCAGATAAATCCTCACTTATTATTTGTTCAAGTGTGCTCTTTCTTAACATTACGGCTTAAGAGATGATTATGGGTATGGGGTGGAGGAGACATTTTATGTTTCACAACACAAATTTATAACATTTTTTTGTAACATAAAAACATATTTAGGAAAAATAGAATTTTTGCGCATTTTTTCTTTTTTTCATCTTTTTTTCTTGCCGTTGGCTGTGCGCTCCAATGCTGTCTCCCATTCTATTTCTTTCGGCATCTCCCAACGCTCCAGCCTCTTCTTCATTTCTGAAATTATCCCGGTTCTTTCCGCAGCATCATAGTTTCCCTCTACTCGCAGAACGAGTCGTTTTCCCCATTTATCATCATCCCTTCCCGTCAAAAGGATGTCACCATGAAAAAGATCTTCTAATTTATTTTCGATTTCCTCCGGATTAACTTTCTTACCTCCCGTGATTATGACATTGTCCGCTCTACCCGTAATTCTAAAATGTCTTGAATCCTTAAAAATGACATTATCGTTTGTCGTAACCTTAATGCCGTTTTCAAATTTTATGACAAGGCAGCCTCTTTCATCTGAGGCAAGAGTGATGCCGGGAAGCGCCTCAAACCATCCCTCATCTTTCTCTATTTTGCGCAAAGCTATATGGGATGCAGTCTCGGTCATGCCGTAACTTTCCCATGCCTGCAGACCTGCTTCTGAGATTGCCTCTCTTAATTTACGCGGTATCGACGATCCGCCGATAAGAAAATTATCTATCTCAGGCATACGATCGAGATTTTCCAGAATATGAATCATCTGTGAGGGGACGAGGGCTATCAGGGTCAGCTTATCATTTCCGCTCATCCTCTCCAATGGTCGGTTGCTTGGAGTTTCCCATGTGAAATGACAGTCCGTTACGAATGAACGGACTGCCATCATTTTTCCTCCGATAAAGTCGGCTCCCACACAGGAATGAAGTCGGGAAGATGAATTCAGCCCGAAAAAATTAATTGTCCTGACAGCGCTTTCCTTTACGAATGCCTTATCCAGTTCAATCAGTTTCGGATTCCCTGTTGAGCCGGAAGTGCGGGCTGATATTACACCGCTGTCATTATTCCATTCCTCTTTAAAATCTTCAAAAGTCATCAAACAAGGTCTCTTTTTGTCTAATATACTATTCAAAATGAAATGCAAAAATGTTTCAGCAATGCCATTTCAGATTTTCAAACTGTTCATAATTAAATTTCTTCCCTGCATCATAACACAGTTTGTCTGACTCAAGACGTATAGGAGTGATAAAATTATCGGTAAATACACCTCCTGTGCCCAGTCCCTGCGGACCTTCTGCATCAACGGAAGCTGTCCATTGCGCTATGGCATTCAATCCCACATTTGATTCCAAAGCTGAAGTCACCCACCAGCCTATTCCTCTTTCCTGCGCAAGACCAATCCATTCTGAAGCGCCTGAAAATCCTCCGCAGAGTGCCGGCTTCAGAATCAGGTAAGCCGGTTTAATTTTTTCGACAACTGACATGCGTTCTTCGGTGGTTCCTTTTCCTATCAGTTCCTCATCAAGAGCAATAGGCAAAGGGGATTCGGCACATAGAAATGCCATAAATTCAGGTTGACCCGCAGGTATAGGTTGCTCAATGGAATGAACTCCAAAATCAGCCAGTCGGCTTAGGCGAGGCATGGCATTGTCCATATTGAAGCCTCCGTTGGCATCAACCCTTATCATAAGGTCTTTTTCAGAATACCGGGCTCTTATATGGGAAATCATTTCCACTTCCTTTTTCCAGTCAATAGCTCCGATTTTAAGCTTCAGGCAATTAAATCCTTCCTTTACTTTATTTTCAATCCGATCAATCATCTTATCGAAATCTCCCATCCAGATAAGACCGTTGATTGTAATTTCCTTTCTCCCTTCTGTAAAATCAGAGGGGAAATAAATTCCTCGGCATCCATTTGAATAATCAAGTATCGCCTGTTCGAAACCGAATTGAATAGATGAATGACGAGTCAGATCTGTAGGGCGCCCGATAGCTACGTTTGCCAGCAGTTCTGTCAGTTTCCAGACATAATTGCCATCAGCTTCCGGGGATAGTCCGGGAAATACAGCAGCCTCCCCTATGCCGAAACGGGAGGGGTCGGTCTCATCATAGACTTTAATCAGGAAAGTCGGTTTTTCAGTCAGCACACCTCGTGACGTGCCGCCCGGCTCTTTGAAATGAAGCAGATAGGGAGCAAATGCAAGACGCATAATCAGGGAAATTTCGGAAACTGTTCAAAATTAGGATCACGCTTCTCCAAAAAGGCATTTTTACCTTCCTGAGCTTCATCCATAAGATAATACATAAGGGTGGCATCTCCGGCAAATTCCATCAGACCTGCCTGTCCGTCGAGTTCTGCATTCAGTCCCCGCTTTATCATCCTGATTGCAAGCGGTGAGCGTTTCATAATCGTTCGGCACCATTCTACGACTTCCTCCTCAAGTTTATCAAACGGCACAACTTTATTCACCATTCCCATTTCAAGTGCTTCCTCTGCCGTGTACTGTTTGCAAAGAAACCAGATCTCCCTCGCTTTCTTCTGTCCCACACAACGGGCAAGATAAGATGAGCCGAATCCGGCATCAAATATTCCCACCTTATGACCGGTCTGTCCGAAACTAGCATTGTCAGAGGC
>JAIDPA010000301.1 GCA_029062985.1 Muribaculaceae bacterium | reverse complement strand
CTCCAAATACCAAATTACCCAAATCTCTCAACTTTGAAATTTGAATTTTCTTGTCAATTTGAATATAAAATTATAATTTTGTAGGTAAGGGTATGATATGTGACTATAATAATTATGAAAAAATATGGCGGCAAACGATAATATAAGGAAAAAGAGGGTAGTGATGATGACCGGTGCAACCGGAGCGATGGGCTTTGAGACTTTGAAAGAGTTGACGAAGCATGATGAATTCAAGTTGCGTCTACTTGTCCGCCCGAGCAAACGAAATGAAAAGTTGCTCCGGCCTTTTTTAAATAACCCGGATATTACCATAGTTTGGGGAGATATGATGAACCGGGAGGATGTGGCAAAAGCTTTGGGAGATGCCGATATTGTGCTTCATATCGGAGGAATGGTTTCTCCGAAAGCTGACAGATTTCCCGGCAAAACATTAGAAGTCAACACCCGCTCTGCTCAGAATATTGTTGACGCTATAAAGAATAGAAAAAGTGGAGAGGAGGCTGCCTTAGTTTATATTGGAAGTGTGGCTCAGACTTCTGACAGGAGGGAACCTCTCCATTGGGGAAGAACAGGCGACCCGATTATGGCATCGAAATATGATTATTACGGAGTCTCCAAGATTCTGGCAGAAAGAATTGTGGCAGAATCCGGATTGAAGAAGTGGGTATCTCTCCGTCAGTCGGGTATTCTGCATAGAGGATTAATCTTCAATGGCTCAGATCCTATTTCATTTCATGTGCCTCTCAATGGAGTGCTGGAATGGTCAACGGTGGAGGATTCAGCTCGACTGATGGCAGGGGTGTGTAGTGAGAAGGTGCCTGAAAGTTTCTGGAAAAACTTTTATAATATCGGGAGCGGTAAAAATTTCCGACTCACAAATTATGAATTTGAAAAACTGCTGTTGAAGGCGCTGGGTTGTCCGCCACCAGAGAAAGTTTTTGAACCCGATTGGTTTGCCACACGCAATTTCCATGGGCATTGGTATGAGGATTCCGACCGGCTGAATGAAATTATCCCATTCAGAGAAGAGATCGGAGCTGAAGAATATTTTGAGCGTATGAGGAAGGGTATGCCATGGTGGATGAGTCTGACTCCCCTTGCTCCGGCATTCCTCATTAAATGTGGCATGAAGCAGGTTGCCAAGACTAAGGATTACGGCACTCTTTACTGGCTTGGAAGTGACGAATGTGAAGATAAGATAAAGGCTTATTTCGGAAGCAGGGAAGAACAGAAGAAAATCGGAGGTTGGAAAGATTTCGAATTGAGACACCCCTCTGACAAGGCTGTTCATCTTTCGCATGGTTATGATGAATCAAAACCCGAATCTGAATTGAATATTGAGGATATGCGGGAGGCAGCACGTTTTAGGGGAGGCAGATGCTTGTCGGAGACAATGGCAGAAGGGGATCTTGATACTCCCTTGAAATGGGAATGTGCTTACGGACATGAATTTGAGGCAACTCCGCGCCTTGTGCTAAAAGGAGGGCATTGGTGTCCGGAATGTCTCCCTGCTCCATGGCGCTATGAAGAGGAAGTGAAGGTTAATCCTTTCCTGGCGCAGGTGTGGAAATAAGAATTAGGAGAATAAATTTTCAAGTAAAACTAAAAATTATTAAATTCGCCCATAAATCCTCCGGTAAAAAAATTAAATTCAACTTTCGCAAGCTCAAGTTGAGGGTGAACCGCATAACAGTTTAACCGCATAACCCATAAGTTGAGTGTGCGAAACTTAAATAAATAACAATAACTAAACCAAACGTAAATGAAAGAAACAGAAGAGAACCTGACGACAGGCACGGGTCTTCCGGAAAATGCTTTCCGCGAATTGGGTGCCGATGAGCAGTACACGCCGGTGATGCATCCGGCACACGACCAGGCGGAGGTCACTCCCTATTCAGTCATTACGGGTATCGTAATGGCAATAATTTTCTCGGCTGCAGCTGCATATTTAGGGCTGAAGGTGGGGCAGGTGTTTGAGGCTGCCATTCCGATTGCCATAATTGCAGTCGGTCTCAGCAATGCCCTTGGCAAGAAAAGCCCGCTCGGTCAGAATGTCATCATTCAGAGTATAGGTGCTTGCTCAGGTGTGATTGTGGCGGGTGCTATCTTCACTCTCCCTGCTCTGTTTATTCTCCAGTCAACTTATCCTGACATCACGGTAGAATTTTATCAGATATTCCTTTCGTCATTGTTAGGAGGTATTTTAGGAATACTTTTCTTTATCCCTTTCCGCAGATATTTCGTGAAAGATATGCACGGGAAATATCCTTTCCCGGAAGCCACCGCTACCACTCAGGTGCTCATCTCAGGTGAGGCTAAAGGTTCGGCTGAAGGGGGTCAGGCAAAAACTCTGATTGTAGCTTCCCTCATCGGCGGTATCTACGATTATATTGTTGCCACTTTCGGCTGGTGGGCTGAGAACGTTACTTCTACTGCCTCATCATGGGGGCAGGTGATAGCCGAGAAAACTAAAGTTGTGCTTAGCTGTAACACGGGAGCTGCTTTGTTGGGTCTCGGCTATATTGTCGGATTGAAATATGCGTTTGTCATTTTCGCAGGCTCAATTTTTGTCTGGTGGATTGTTATTCCCTTGATGGGCACATACGGAAGCGACGAACTTATGGCTATGTCGCCTGATGGAATATTCCGTGATTACGCCCGAATGATAGGCATCGGCGGTATTGCTATGGCTGGCGTCATCGGCATTATCAAGTCATGGGGAATCATCCGTCAGGCTGTGGGCCTTGCAGGAAGAGAACTTAAAGGTAAGGCTTCCGGCGTGAAGGAAGTCCGCTGGCAGATGGATATCTCTATGAAGCACATTGTGTTTTTCATAGTGATAGCTTTGGTTGCTGTTTTGCTGTTCTTCTGGTTTGGTGTCATCCATACTTTCTGGCAGGCTATTGTGGCGTGGGCAGTAGTGACTATTATTGCTTTTCTTTTCACTACGGTCGCAGCGAATGCTATTGCAATTGTGGGTTCTAACCCGGTGTCAGGTATGACTCTTATGACTCTGATTATTGCTTCAGCAATCTTTGTAGCCATCGGTCTTAACGGCACATCCGGTATTGTTGCTTCAATGGTGATCGGTGGTGTTGTCTGTACAGCTCTTTCTATGGCAGGCGGTTTTGTAACAGACCTCAAAATCGGTTACTGGCTTGGCTCCACACCAAAGAAACAGGAAAGCTGGAAATTCCTTGGCACACTTGTTTCTGCTGCAACAGTGGGTGGCGTGATTATGGTGCTGAATCAGGTATATGGATTTACAGGTGAGGATGCTCTCGTGGCTCCCCAGGCAAACGCTATGGCAAAGGTGATAGAGCCCCTTATGATGGGTGGCGATACTCCCTGGATATTGTATATGGTGGGCGCCATTCTTGCCTGCATACTCAACTGGCTTGGAGTCCCCGCCTTGGCTTTCTGTCTCGGTATGTTTATTCCCTTGTCGCTCAATACACCGATGTTGGTGGGAGGAGCGATAGCCTATTTTGTAAGCAATTCTTCTAAAGATAAAGCAGTGAATGATGCACGCAGAGATAGGGGTACGCTTCTCTCCTCAGGTCTGATAGCAGGCGGCGCACTGTTTGGTGTCTTTGCAGCGATTACACGTTTCGCAGGTTTTGAGTATCAGAATCCTCTCTCTGACGGACTGACACAGATTCTCGGCTGCATAGCCTATCTTCTTCTCATAGCCTACCTGATCTGGGATAGCAAAAGAGTTAAGGCATTAGGCATTAGGCATTAGGCGGTAGGCATTAGGCATTAGGGTTTAGGGGTTAGGCATTAGG
>JAIDPA010000300.1 GCA_029062985.1 Muribaculaceae bacterium | reverse complement strand
AAAATCAAATATCCTGTAGGCATTCAGACATTTTCTGAAATTATTGAGGAGAAATATTTCTATGTCGATAAGACTGCTCTCGTCTATAAGCTGGCAGATGAATCCAAGTATGTCTTTCTGAGCCGTCCCCGGCGGTTCGGGAAAAGCCTGCTCATGTCAACGCTTGAGGCTTATTTCAGGGGGAGGAAAGAACTTTTCACCGGGCTTGCAATCTCCGAACTTGAATCTGACTGGACCGAGTTTCCCGTTTTCCGTTTCGATCTCAGTGGAGAAAACTATGTGGATGCCTCCCGTCTGGTGGAGAACATCGGATTCTATCTTGACAGGATCGAACTCCTTTATGACATCACTTCTTCCGGGAGTATTGCCACGCGCTTCAAGCAGCTGATAATGAAAGTCAATCTTAAATATGGCAGGAAGGTAGTCATCCTGATTGACGAGTATGACAAGCCCCTCCTTGACTGCCTCCATAACGATGAGCTGCACGACACTCTCAGGAATGAGCTGCGGAGCTTCTATTCCTGCATCAAGGCGTGCGACGAATATATTCGCTTCGCAATGCTAACCGGCGTATCAAAGTTCGGGAAGGTCTCAATATTCAGCGGACTTAATAATCTTGTTGACATTTCATTGCTGCCGGAGTATAACGACCTCTGCGGCATTTCTGAAAAGGAGTTCCGGGATTGCTTCCGAACTTCCATTCATAATTTTGCCCTGAATGCAAATCTAAGTACAGAGGAAACATGGAACCGGTTCAAGTCTCTTTATGACGGTTATCATTTTGCAAAGTCCGGAGATTTCATCTATAATCCCTTCAGTGTCCTGAGTGCCTTCAAACTGAATGAGTTCAACAGCTTCTGGTATGCCACCGGTTCATCAGCCTATCTCATCAAGCTCATCGAGACAAACTCCTACAGCCTCGACCGTCTGGACGGTCAGAGAAGGACTGAGGCACAGTTGGGGAATATAACGGATCTCAAATATGATTTCGTGCCTCTGCTGTATCAGTCGGGCTACCTGACCATTAAGAGCTACGACCACGATTCGGGTGAATACACTCTCGGATTCCCCAACAGGGAGGTCTACGAGGCTTTCTGGACTTCCCTCAAGAACCATTTCTTCAGGACAAGGGGCGGAGGCAGCGACTTCGATGTGCGCATCCTTACGGATGACTTCCTCTGTGGAAGACCCGAGGATTTCATGAGGCGTCTGCAGGCGCTGTTCGCCGACATCTCATCTGAACAGGAGAGGAATAAGGAGATTCATTTCCAGAACATGATGGCGGTCGCGGCGAAGATGCTCGGTCGATAAACGCACAATCTTCCTTATTGCAGCTAATTTCTCTACTCAGAAAAGAACCCTTACTGACTGGTTGATTGAATCCTGAAGCCTCAATTGTATGAGATTGAGAATTTCTTACTATTTTTATACCCAAGTTCTTTATGGAGATGAATATGGAGAGAAAAATCAAATATCCGGTCGGCATTCAGACTTTCTCAAAAATTATTGAGGGTAATTATTTATATGTCGACAAAACAGCTTTAATATATTCCTTGATCAGTGAGTCCGATTATGTCTTTCTGAGCCGTCCCCGGCGGTTCGGGAAAAGCCTGCTCATGTCAACGCTTGAGGCTTATTTCAGGGGGAGGAAAGAACTTTTCACCGGGCTTGCAATCTCCGAACTTGAATCTGACTGGACCGAGTTTCCCGTTTTCCGTTTCGATCTCAGTGGAGAAAACTATGTGGATGCCTCCCGTCTGGTGGAGAACATCGGATTCTATCTTGACAGGATCGAACTCCTTTATGACATCACTTCTTCCGGGAGTATTGCCACGCGCTTCAAGCAGCTGATAATGAAAGTCAATCTTAAATATGGCAGGAAGGTAGTCATCCTGATTGACGAGTATGACAAGCCCCTCCTTGACTGCCTCCATAACGATGAGCTGCACGACACTCTCAGGAATGAGCTGCGGAGCTTCTATTCCTGCATCAAGGCGTGCGACGAATATATTCGCTTCGCAATGCTAACCGGCGTATCAAAGTTCGGGAAGGTCTCAATATTCAGCGGACTTAATAATCTTGTTGACATTTCATTGCTGCCGGAGTATAACGACCTCTGCGGCATTTCTGAAAAGGAGTTCCGGGATTGCTTCCGAACTTCCATTCATAATTTTGCCCTGAATGCAAATCTAAGTACAGAGGAAACATGGAACCGGTTCAAGTCTCTTTATGACGGTTATCATTTTGCAAAGTCCGGAGATTTCATCTATAATCCCTTCAGTGTCCTGAGTGCCTTCAAACTGAATGAGTTCAACAGCTTCTGGTATGCCACCGGTTCATCAGCCTATCTCATCAAGCTCATCGAGACAAACTCCTACAGCCTCGACCGTCTGGACGGTCAGAGAAGGACTGAGGCACAGTTGGGGAATATAACGGATCTCAAATATGATTTCGTGCCTCTGCTGTATCAGTCGGGCTACCTGACCATTAAGAGCTACGACCACGATTCGGGTGAATACACTCTCGGATTCCCCAACAGGGAGGTCTACGAGGCTTTCTGGACTTCCCTCAAGAACCATTTCTTCAGGACAAGGGGCGGAGGCAGCGACTTCGATGTGCGCATCCTTACGGATGACTTCCTCTGTGGAAGACCCGAGGATTTCATGAGGCGCCTGCAGGCGCTGTTCGCCGACATCTCATCTGAACAGGAGAGGAACAAGGAAATTCATTTCCAGAACATGATGGCGGTCGCGGCGAAGATGCTCGGTCTCAATGTCAGGACCGAGGTGCATTCTTCCGCCGGAAGGTGTGATATGCAGGTGCTCACCGACAGGTTCGTCTATATCTTCGAGTTCAAGATTGACGGAAATGCCACCGACGCCATGAGGCAGATTCATGAAAAAGGATATGCCGGTCCCTTCTCCGCCGATAAACGCACAATCTTCCTTATTGCAGCTAATTTCTCTACTCAGAAAAGAACCCTTACTGATTGGTTGATAGAGACTATTAAATAACCGAGTAAAAATGAATATAGCTTATAAAGTGAAGAGTTAAATTAGAAAACGGTTGGTCAATATAATTAACGTATTTTTAAGACCTCCTCTAATGAAGTTTCTTTTAGGAGCACTTTTTTATTTTTATCGAGCAGATACATAGTAGGCATTGACAAAAGATAGTATATTTCATCTTCCTGTACAGGATCAGTTGCAAAACCTACAGTCCATCCTTCGGGAAGTTGCATAGCAGTCTGTTCCCAGCGTGGTCTGTCATCTTCAGAATCGATTGCCACAATACTGAAATTTCTTTCAGATGAAAGGTCTGACAATTGATGAATAGTAGCGTGGCAATCCTCGCAGTCAGGGTCATAGAACAAAAGAAGAATATTCCCATCGGTTGATAAATCATAAAGGGAGGTTTTACTGCCTTCTCGAGTAATGAAACTAAAATTAGCTGCCTTACTTCCGACTTTATTTTTCTGCTCCATCATGTTTCGGTATTGTTCTCTTAACCGTTCAGCCTCATTAATGGAAACCGAATCAACAGGATAAAAATCTTTAGGGGGAACAGTATCGGTTCCCGCCAGAAATGCAGCCGGTGAAGTTGAAAAGGCAACCAAAATATTAAAAAAAAATGTAACCATATACAACGCTTTGTAATAATAACAAAAATCCCTTTGACCGGTTTCAGTCAAAGGGAAATCAAAGTGCGCACGAAGGGACTCGAACCCCCACGTCGTTAGACACCAGATCCTAAGTCTGGCGCGGCTACCATTACGCCACGTGCGCATTTGCGACTGCAAAGTTAATACGAATAAAATAAATATGCAAACATAAAGGTGAATTTTTATGAGAAAAATGTTAAATTAAGTTATTAGCTTATATCAACCTGACATAATTAAATTATAATAATTAATTTTACGGCTCAAAACAGTATCAGGTCTTATGGCATATACACCCCCGATAGATGAAAAAGAACTAATCAAGCAGTTGCAGCATCCGGCGACTGCAAGCGGAGCTTTCAACGTTTTGTTAAAGACCTACTCACAACCCGTCTACTGGCAGATACGAAAGATGGTCGTCAGTCATGATGATGCAAATGATTTAGTTCAGAATGTGTTTCTGAAAGTCTGGAATAATCTTCACAATTTTCGCGGCGATGCAAAATTGTCAACATGGCTCTTTAAGATCGCAATCAATGAATCTATAAATTTTATAAATAAAGAGAAACAACGGTTGCAGCTAAGTGAGGACGCTGACGAAAGCTTCATCCTGAATAATATTGAGGCAGACAGTTTCTTTGATGGAGACGACCTTCAAAAAGAGCTGTTGAAAGCTATTGCGTCTCTACCTGAAAAACAGAAGCTCGTGTTCAACATGCGTTATTTCGACGAAATGAAATACGAAGATATGTCAGAAATATTAGGCACATCAGTCGGAGCGCTGAAAGCGAGCTATCATCATGCAGTGAAGAAAGTGACGGAAAAGCTACTTTCCTAAAAGACGCATTTCCTAAGATATAATATCAAATTAAAAGATAAAAAAATAAAAAAATAAGCCAACTTCCCAGTCGGCTTATCGGTGTTTTCCATAATACTAATTCTTTCTAACTAACCTAACATCATGAAGAGAAAACCGTTGGGAAAGGATATTCAAGTTTTGAAGTCATCAACGATTTCCTTTTGTCTATAAAACGTCATAGACTCCAAAAGGTTCATTTTTTTCATATATAAAAATTAAAAAAAATGTGATTAGCTGATTAAACTTCAGAACCGATTCATAGTCAAAAAGAATATTAAACCATTGAGAAGCTATGCGACAAGAAGATATACTAAAAGAGAAATATGGCACCGACCCCGGATTTCGGGTGCCGGAGGGATATTTCGAGGAGCTTAATGTGCGCATTATGGAGCAATTACCGCCATACCCGGCTGCCCCGAAGCCTCAAAAACTGACAGCTTGGCAGAGAATAAAGCCTTATGTCTATCTGGCAGCGATGTTTGCAGGGATATGGGTAATGATGAAAGTGTTCCATACGGTGTCAAGCACTGAAAGCTTATCATTCGATAATCCCCCTGCAGCCATCGTGCAGGCTCTTGAAAGTCATCCGACAGCTTTCGAGACCCTTTACAGCACTTTGCCCGACCTTCAACTTGAGGAGGAGCTGAGTGGAGATTATCAGAACATAGAAGATTTTGAAAGAGATTTCGGCTATCAACTCTCTCCCGAATATTCAGAAATAGAAGTGTCGGTGTCAGCCCATCCGTAAGAGAAGGTGCCAAAAAGCATCTGAGACTGATGCAAAAAAGAAAGAATAACCCCCATGATTTATTGATGTTATGATTAGAATTTTACTTCTGTCTGTGATTGTGCTCCTCTCTGCTTTTTCTGCGTCAGCTGATGGCGACAAGAAGAAGTCAAAACAGGAAATGTTTAAGGAGATTCTTGAATTTAAAATGAAATATCTTGCTCAGGAAATGGATCTGAAAGGAGATCAACGCCAAAAGTTTTTTGATCTTTATAGCGAGATGACTCAGAGAAAGAATCAGTGTTGGAAGAATGCCCGGCACATGGAAAAAAAGCTTCGTAAGAATGATAATCCTTCAGAAGCTGATTATCAGGCAGTGACTGATGCTATGAATAAAGCAAAAGCAGAGGATGCCACCATAGAAAATGAATATTCTGATAAATTTTCTTCATTTCTTACTCAGAAACAAATATTCAAGATGAAAGAAGCGGAAGATTCTTTCCGGAAGAAAATGGAGGAGATGCGAAGAAAGAATCATCATAAAGAGAAAAAATAATCAAAATCAATATCAATGATCAGAAGAATGATAAAAACAACAATCAAGGCTGCCCTCGTTGCAGCCTTGTTGCTTTTCGGAGCTATTCCAATTATTGGGGCAGCGCGTTCAGCTCCGAAGAAGACGCCGTCGAAAACCGGTCCGGATTTCGCATTCCCGGAGAAGGTAGAAAAAGACGCTATGCCAAAGTGGAATGAGGCTATGAATAAAAAAGACGGTCTTGCAGCTCTGGAGGCAGGACTGCAGTTGATTGTTGCCCGTAATCTGATTTCGAAGTCAAATTTCAGCAAGAATATCGAGATGCTTGATTCGGCAGCAAAAGTGATGCCTCCTCGTTATGCATCTTTATTCCGATTGCTTGAAGCGAATCTTTACACTGATTTATACAAGTCAAATCGCTGGACCTTTGATAATCGAACGCTTCCCACAGATTCATTTCCTGCTGATCCTTTGAGCTGGAGTGGAGAGTTGTTCGCAAAAAAGGTTTTGAATCTGATTATGCTTGCTACTGACAATCCTGCAGAAGCGAGATCAATCCCCATCACTTCAATAAAACCTGTCATTACAAATGCAGAAGTTTTGGAAAAAGCCGATGCCACACAGTATGATTTCTTAGTCTACAAATCTGTAGAACTATTATCTTCCTTCTCAAACGTGACTGAGGAGACAATTCCGTTCTTCAAAGGTGGAGCCGGCAAAAGCTCAACGTTTATGGCAGCCTGCGGAGATCTGGCGGACAGCTTGATGCGAACTTTCGTGAAATATAGAGAAAATGCCGGTAATATTCCTGCTTTGGTGCTCGCAGTGGTGAGTTATTCGGAAAGGATGCCTTCAGAAGAACGTGCCTCTTATCTTAAGGAATGGCTGAACAAGCTTATAGACCGATCGGAAGCCGCCCGAGTCATATCAGCATATTATAACAGTGCGGATAGAGATGAGTTTCTGAATTCTCCGGAAGCTAATGAGTTATATCAGCAGATTAAGAGATGGCTTGACAGGTTTCCTGAAGTTGAAGGGAGCGGGGCAGTCAGATACTGTCTCGCACAACTGACCGAACCCTCCCTGCAAATCATTCTGCCCACTCAAATACTTCCCTCTAAGGATATTGAATGTAAGGGGATATTTAAAAATACTGATAAAGGGTATATCCTTATTTACCGACTGCCACATTCTTCAGCACCTGAAGATAACTTTAATGTGTCGAAATTTCCGGGAAATGCCAAATTCATAAAAGCAATCCCTGTGGAGACAGAAGGAAAGGTTCCTTTCTCTAAAGCGGTTAAGCTCAATCTGCCTCCTTTATCAGCCGGTTACTATGTCGCTGTCCCGTCTCCCACACCAACTCTTCCCTCCAACTGGAAGCAGATGATAGAGAGATGGTCACTTCAGCCATTAAATGTCTCAGAAATCACCCTCTTTACGAATTACGACACAAATAACCCTGATTCCGGTAGGCTTTATGTAGTGAATGCCGGGAATCAGAAACCTGTAGAGGGGGCATCGGTAACTATATTAGGTAATAATGATAAAGTTATAAAAACCGGTAAGACCGGTACGGACGGAAGTTTTTCTCTTCCGACAGGATATTCCCGTTCGCGTGTCAGTGCCGGTGAATCACAAGCTACAACCTATACAGGCTTCTGGAGTTCAAAAGATAATTTTAAAGCAAGACCTTACTGTAATATCTTTACAGATTTGTCAATTTATCGTCCCGGCGATAGCGTTGGGTTTGTCCTCGTCAGCTGGATAAGAGAGGAGCGTGCGAATCGTCTTCTGAAAAATGAAAAGATAAAGACTCTCTTACGCGATGCCAACTGGAATGTAGTGGACACCATCATCGTTACAACGGATGAAAACGGACGTGCTGAAGGAAAATTCCGCTTGCCTGATACCGGACTGCTCGGCAATTATTCTATCGCAGCTTTTCTTGGGAAAGAGAGAGAAAAGGAGATGAATATAGGAATGGTAAATTTCCAGGTTGCAGAGTATAAGACTCCGACTTTTTTGGTGGATATATCTAAAGAAGGAACAGGCACCTATTCAGCAGGCGATACCATAATGTTTAAGGGAGAGGTAAAGACCTATTCCGGAATGCCTCTTGGAGATTCAAGAATTGAATATAGAGTTAGCTGGCAGCCATGGTGGCGCTGGGGGACATCAGGTGGGAATGCATCCTTCGGAGGAAGTGTCGTTGCAGATGAAAACGGAAAATTTCAGATTACGCTTCCGACAGAAAATCTTAAAGGAACGAAATTCCAGTATGGAATCTTCACACTGATAGCAGATGCAACTTCGCCAGCCGGAGAAACACAAAGTTCGCCGGTATTGCGTTTTTCTCTGGGACAAGACTATTCCATCCGCCCTGCATTCTCTGAGAAACAATGTGTGGAGACTGATTTTCTGAGTCTTAATGTCCCGGTATATGATATCTTGGGACTTCCGGTGATTAAAACCATAGCATATAAGGTGCTGAAAGAAAAAGAAGGGGATCTTGACTCAGCCGATGTTCTTAAGTCGGGTAATTTCGTGAGTCCTTCATTGAAACTTCCGGTTGCCGATATACCTTCGGGTAAGTACAGGATAATATTTAATATAGAAGGAGACAGCGTAAGCGAAAACTCCAATATTATTCTTTATCGTAAAGATGACAGACAGCCTCCCTACAAGACTCCGTTATGGCTCCCCGATTCTAAATATCTAAGCAAGAAAGACGCCCAAAGTGTAGACGTAAAAATTGGAAGCAGTTACCCCGATAGCTGGATTCTTGCCGTAGTGTCAGACGGGCAGGGGATAATAAAGCGTGAGTGGATTCAGCTTAACGAGGAGAATAAGGAGATTTCTGTACCCGCTCCTAAAAAAGATGAAAAGATATGGCTCACATTAAGTGGTTTAAGGAATTATGAACAAATTGTTTCGACCATAGTAGTAGAACCGGAGGACTACGACAGAAAACTTCAGGTCAGGAGTTCTTCATTCAGAGAAAATATAAGTGCGGGAGCAAAAGAGAAGTGGAGTTTCACATTCTCGGTTAATGATAAACCCGTCAGTGATATTCCTGCCTTCGCTGTGATGACCGATAAGGCGTTGAATGCCCTTGCTCCCTTCAGATGGTCGTTCTCTCCAAGCAGAGGGTTTGTAACCAATCACACAGGCATGTCGCATATAAATGGCGGCTATGCAAGGATGACCGGAAAATTTGCTTCACTTCCCAAATACGTGTCTTTTACTCCGGTAAATCCGGAATGGAATACTTATAGAATGGGATTGAGTGTGAACGGTTCTCGTAAACTGATGTTGAGAGGTATGTCAGCAGGGACTGTCGCCACCATGAAAAATACATCAGCAGAGATAAGGGTAGACGAGGTGCAAAACGAGGTGTTTTATGCCGTAGAGGAACAGGTTGCGGAAGCTCCCATGATGATGGCGTCTATGAAAAAGGAGGCAGCTATGGATGACGCAGCTGAAGCTGAGTCAGGAGATGTGCAAGATGCGGGGAACGGTGGTAGTCAGAATGAAATAGCACTGCGACCGATGCAGATGCCGCTTGCATTCTTTATGCCCGGGCTTAAAGGAGATAAGAATGGAGAAGTGAGCGTAGAGTTTGAAGTGCCCAATTTCAATACGACCTGGCAGTTCCAGATAATGGGGTATGATGAAGAACTCCTTACTGCTTCTGTGACACTGGATGCGGTTTCTTCCAAGAAAGTGATGGTGCAGACCAATGCTCCGCGTTTCCTGCGCACGGGAGATAAGGCAGAAATCTCGGCTTTACTCTTCAATAACTCTGACAAGGAGGAGAACCTGCACGGGGAAATTGTCATCTTTAATCCCCTGACCGGAGAAACTATCTATTCATTTCATCAAGGTTCCACACCCGTGGCGCCATCTGATAACAGAAAAATCAGCATTGAATTTGATGTTCCTTCAAATTTGAATCTGATTGGTATTCGCACGACCGGACAATCAAACGATTTTTCCGATGGAGAGCAGACTGTGATTCCGGTGTTACCTTCCTCAACTCCGGTAGTTGAGTCGATCCAATTCTATATCGGAAACGGAAGCAAGACTTTTACGACACGGTTGCCTAAATATGGAAAGGGAGGGAATGTTACTCTGAAATATTGTTCAAATCCGGTGTGGGAATGTATACTGGCATTGCCGGCTATTTCGACACCCGATTCCAAGAATGTACTCACTCTCTCACAAGCCCTCTATGCTAATATAACAGCAGCCGGAATTGTGAAAGATCATCCTGAAATCAGGGAAGGTTTGAAAAAGTTATTTGAGAAAAATGCTTCTCCTCTTAAGTCTAATCTTGAAAAGGATTCAGAGTTAAAGATGGTAGCCCTCAATAACACGCCATGGGTAAATAACGCCGGCTCAGAGACTATCCGTCTTAACAGACTGAATGAGCTTATTGACGTAACAAAGTCGGAGCAAGCTGTCACTTCCCTGATGAAAGGTATTCATGACCTGCAGAATAGTGACGGAGGCTGGAGCTGGTGTCAGGGAATGCACTCCTCCGTCTATATCTCCCGCAGAGTGCTCGAGCGTCTTGCTATGCTTTCTGATAATAAATCTCTGCCGAGAGAGGCACAGGGAATGGCAAAGAAAGCGATAGCATATTGTGATAAAAAGATTTATTCCGATTATGTGAAGTCGGGCAAGCGTTTCTCAACGACGGATATGCTGAATTATCTTTTCATAAGAAGCAGTTTTGAGTCAGTCGACATGCAATCAGGATTTACTGCCTTAAAGGATAAAGCACTAAAGGCAGTAGCTGAGGAATGGAGAGATTTTGGAATATATGATAAAGCTTTGGCTGCGCGGCTCATGGCACGTAGCAAAGGGTATGAAAGATATGCAGGAATTATCCTTGAATCATTACGACAGTATGCCGTAAAGAGTGAGACAAAGGGATGGTCTTTTGATAATCTTGCTTCAGGTATTAACGGCTGGACAAGACTTTCCGGAAATGCCGCAGTGCTTGAAGCTTTTGCTGAAGTTGAGCCTAAATCAGAAGCTGTAGACGGATTGCGTCAGTGGCTGGTGCTTCAGAAGGAGACAGAAGATTGGGGTAGAAACTCAAATACGGTTGAAGTGGTGCAGGCTATTCTTTCCAGCGGCAACAATTGGCTGTCTGACGGAGGTCTACCAGAAATTTACATAGGAGGAAAATTACTCTCAATTGATTCTATTGATAATATGACAGGAGTCATTACTCTTCCTCTTGAAGCGAAACAAGTGTCCGGAAAAGAACTGAGGATTGTGAAAGAATCATCCGCTCCGGTGTGGGGAGGCGTAATCAGCCAGTATGTGTCTCCAATTGCCGAGGTGAAATCTCAGAGATGCGAAAACCTGAAGATAGAAAAGCAGCTCTTTCAGATCAATCCCTCAAGTGCTGGAGATAAGGTCGGCAACTCTGAGCTGAAGACGGGCGATAGAGTCAGAGTGACACTCACTCTGACTTGCGACAAGGATATGAACTATGTGGCTATAACTGACGACCGTCCTGCATGTCTTGAACCTGATGACCAGACTTCAGGATATACAGTCACAGACGGTATGGGAGTTTATAGGGAAATAAGAGACACCCGGACAAATTTCTTTATAGATTTCCTGCCAAAGGGAGTCAATGTAATCACTTATGATTGTCATGTAGACAGAAAAGGAGAGTATGCTAACGGCATAGCAACCATACAAAGTCAGTATTCACCACAGCAGGTAGCACATTCCGGAGGTGAAAATCTGAAAATAAAGTAATCATAGCTATATCTACAATAATTATGGTCTGTCAGGGAAAGCCGGCAGACCATAATTTCTTTATATCGTAATTATCGTTTTCAAAATATTCAAAAATAGAATAAGGAGCGGATTATATATCCACGATAAGACCCTCTTTATTGAGAATAACGTCGTGAAATATCTCCTGAGCTTCCTTCACGAATTGCGATTCGTCGTTGTAACGCGAAGAATAATGTCCTGTGAGTAGACGTTTTGCTCCGGCATCACGAGCCACCATGGCTGCCTGTTTTGCCGTGGAATGTCCACGAGGGGCAGCCATTGATTTGTGTTCCTCGAGGTATGTCGTCTCATGAAAAAGGAGATCGACAGGACCAATTTTTTCAGCAAGGGAAGAGATGTATTTTGTGTCGCTTATATGTGCGTAACTCTTGGCAGGAGTAGGAGGGGCAGTCAATACCTCATTCGGTATAATTGTTCCGTCTTCCTTTACATAATCATCGCCACGTTTTAGCCGGCCCATCCAGAATGTCGGAACATTATGATATGATGTCATTGAGGGGATAATGTGCCTTTCGCCCGGTTTTTCTTCGAATACATATCCCACTGCCGGCACACGATGATTAAGGGGAACTGTCCTGACCGTCAGCGATTTCGTTTCCAAAATCACTTTCTCCTCAGGTTCAATTACGTTAAAACGAATATCGAAAGGGGTGTCACGGCAGAAATAATCAAAAATAGCTGTCAATTGTTTTCTGCCTTCCTCAAAGGTATGAATTGTTACATCGCCGCCGGTTCCGTTGAGGGCTAATGTGCCGATAAGCCCCGGCAAACCGAAAACGTGGTCGCCATGAAGGTGAGTTAGGAATATGTGGCGCAGCCGTGCAAACGAAAGTCGTTGCCTCATGAATTCCAGCTGAGCACCCTCCCCGCAGTCAATCATAAAAAGATTTCCTCTATGACTGACTACGGATGACGAGGGATGATGACGTAAAGACGGACGTGCAGACCCACATCCTAAAGTATATAATTTAAAATCAGACATGATCAATTTCATAATCCTTAGCAAGACCTCCGGCGCCAGTCTCTTTATACAACGACGGAAGGTCATGTCCGGTCTCTTTCATCACCTGAATCAGTTTATCGAAACTGACACGGTGCTGACCATCGGAGAAAGTGGAATAAATATTGGCATCAAGAGCTCGGGCGGCAGCATAAGCATTTCGTTCAATGCAGGGAATCTGAACAAGCCCGCATACGGGGTCGCACGTCATGCCGAGGTGATGTTCAAGTCCCATTTCCGCTGCATATTCAATCTGTGCCGGTGACCCTCCAAATAACTGGCAGGCAGCTCCGGCAGCCATAGCACAAGCAACTCCGACCTCCCCCTGACATCCTACATCAGCTCCCGAGATACTTGCATTATGTTTGACAACATTTCCTATCAGAGCTGCTGTGGCGAGGGCGTGGCGCACTTCCATATCAGACATTTTCCTGCTCTTCCATATATGATACAGCACAGCAGGAACAACTCCGCAGCTGCCGCATGTAGGAGCCGTTACGATTATTCCTCCTGAAGCATTTTCCTCACTGACAGCAAGGGCGTATGAAAAGACAAGACCTCTTGAACGCAAGTTGTCTCTGTATCCTTCAGCACGCATATAGTATGATCTTGCTTTCCTACGAAGATTCAGTGGTCCGGGAAGCCTGCCATCCTTAGAGATACCTCTTTCGACAGCATCTTTCATTGTCTTCCAGACTTCATCGAGATAGTCGTTGATGCCTTCCCCTTCACACTGTTCGACATATTCCCAATAGCTACGACCGCTTCTTTCGCAATATTTCATTATTTCGGTCATTGTATTACGGTCGTAAATTTCGGCGCCACCTTCATGTGCAAGACCTTCTCCTTCTATCGCGCCACCACCGACACTATAGACTGTCCATTCATCTGACGGGAAACCGGCAGCATTAATACTTCTGAATACCATTCCATTAGGATGATAAGGAAGGAATTCATCCGGTTTCCATAGAATTTTGACAGGAAGACCTGATCCCTGAAGCACATCGGTAATTGCTACGTCGGTCATGTGTCCTTTCCCGGTGGCAGCGAGGCTGCCGTAAAGCACCACCTCATAGCTGCTTGCATAAGGATGTTTTTTCAAAAATATTTCAGCCGCCTTTCGAGGTCCCATAGTATGGCTTGAAGACGGACCTGTGCCTATTCTGTAGAGTTCACGTATAGATTTCATGATTCAAAGGGTTTTGTCAGTTTCTTTAGAAAAAATGGGAATAATGCCATTCCTTTTTTCTGAAATGCAAATATAATAAAAAATCATCAAAAATGAGGATTGTAAGGATTTTGACAGTAAACTAATTTTGCATCCGTGAAACTAACCCGACACATATTCCCATTCCTTATAGGCTTCTTCCCCTTGGGAGCGGCGGGGGCATTGTATCATGCACCGGATGAGCAGACGGAAACACAACCTGATTCATTAGTGAAGGTGCTTGAGGGTGTGAGCGTGACATCTGTCAAACAGGCTTCACGTCTGCGTGAAAGTCCGGAAGCGGTAACGATACTCACCGGAAAGGCACTCGAAGAAATAGGAGCTCTGAACCTCAGAGGAATTTCAGATGTGGTGCCGAATTTTTATATGCCTGAATATGGCTCAAGAATCACATCGACAATTTATGTCAGAGGTATAGGAGCGAGGATGGATAACCCTTCCGTCGGGCTTAATGTGGACAACGTCCCTTATCTGAATAAGGATGCATACGATTTCGATATAGCCGATATTGCTAATGTGGAGATGCTGAGAGGTCCTCAATCGACTCTTTACGGCAGAAACACAATGGCAGGGGTCATAAACATCACTACACTTTCTCCAATGCAGTTTCAGGGCTGGAAGATAATGGCTGAGGGCGCCAACGGAGGCAGAGGAAAATTGTCGCTCGGATGGTATCACCGTTTTAACCGGAAATTAGGTTTGGCTGCAACAGGGAGTTATTCACATCAGGACGGCTTTTTCACCAATGAATATAACGGTAAAAAACTGGATAAGGAGAATAACTGGTCAGGTCGTGTGCGTTTGAACTGGAATATTAACAGGGAGCTGACTGTTCAGAATGTGGCTGCTGTCAATTTTTTACGTCAGGGAGGCTATCCATACGAATTCAAGGAAACGGGCAAGATATCATATAACGATACTTGTTTTTATCGCCGTATGACCTTTACTGACGGTCTTACATTGCGTTACAGTCATGATAAGTTTACGCTGACATCCATAACCGCAGTGCAGCACCTTGATGATAATATGACGCTGGATCAGGATTTTCTTCCGGAGGAATATTTTACGCTGACTCAGAAAAAACGAGACACTGCTATTTCTGAAGATATGGTATTCAGAGGAAAACGACCGGGAAGCGCATATAACTGGCTTGCCGGAGTTTTCGGTTTCTATAAGCATCTGGATATGCAGGCGCCTGTTACATTCAAGGATAAAGGCATAAGCGACCTTATCGAGCAGAACAGGAATAATGCAAATCCATCATTTCCTATTCGCTGGAATAGCCGTAGCTTTACACTCAACAGTGATTTCAGAAACAATACTGTAGGGCTGGCAGTGTACCATAAATCCTCGGTCACATTAGGGAATTTTGATATAGATGCGGCTCTCAGACTTGATTATGAACGCTCGGAACTTCATTATGACAGCTATTGCGCTACATCTTATTCAATCTATCAGAATACTCAGCAAGGTTTGATTCCTTATCACGAGGTGCCCGTCAATATTAATGATAAAGGAGACCTTTCCAGAACATTCCTGACTCTTCTGCCCGAACTGGCAGCAACATATAGAGTCAGTGATTACCCTGCCAATATTTATGCTAAAATCAGCAAGGGTTATAAAGCCGGAGGATTCAACACGCAGATGTTCAGTGATGTGCTGCAGCAGCGATTAATGGGAATCATGGGGATAGGAGCACAGTATGATGTCGACGATGTCGTTGGCTATAAACCGGAAGAAAGCTGGAATTATGAGATAGGCTCTCACCTGAATTTGTTTGATTCACGCCTGACATTAGACTTGGCTCTCTTCTATATTGATTGCCGTAATCAACAGCTGACTATGTTTCCCGATGGAACCACTACAGGAAGAATCATGACGAATGCCGGAAAAACAAGGAGTTTCGGAGGCGAAATATCTGTTATGTGGAGGGCAACTTCTGAACTGATATTCAATGGCAGCTACGGATACACCAACGCAAGATTCCGGGAATTTTTTAATGGTATCTCGGATTATAAGGGGCGTTATCTCCCTTATGCGCCAAGGAATACAGTTTTCCTTCAGGGGCTATATACCTTACATACAGGAGTGGGTGTCTTGAAAGATATAGTGTTTGACGTGAATTTGCGTGCTACGGGAAAAATCTATTGGAATGAATCAAATGCGGATTATCAGCCCCTCTATGCTCTTCTGGGTGCAGGGATAACAATCGGAGATGAAAGAATCAATCTTCAGGTCTGGGGACGCAATCTGACGGATACGCGATACCGTACATTCTATTTTATGTCGATGGGAAATGAGTTTTTCCAGAGGGGAAAGGGTATTGAATTCGGAGCCACACTCCGTTTGAGCATCTGAAGTCAGTGGATTGAAATAAAGACAATAATTAAATACTATTTTATGAAACTAAAAACATTATCTTGTGGTCTGTTGGGTGTATGCTGTCTGCTGACCTCCTGCGAGCCTGAGACAGGCGAGGCAACACAGACCGTGTCATATCCAATTCTCAATCTTGTCGCTCCGGCAGATGGGGGAAGCCCTTCTGCAACCGGCGGAATCTATACCTTTAAGTTTGATTATACAAAAGGGACGGAAGCCGTAACGGGTGCTTTTGCCTATAATAATTCCACTTATAATTTCATGACGGATGACGCAAAGGTTGAAGATCTGGCTGCTTCCGGTAGTATGGGCTTATTTATGGGTCCGGTATCAGGAAGAGTGAATCAGACTCGTCTGCTCAAAGACGGAAAATTCTTTATCTCATCTTTCCCCATTCCCTCAGGTGTGGAATATGTGCCGAACAAAGAGTGGATTCCTTACACTAAAACATCTGATGGTAAAACAGAATTACATCCCGGTGCATTATATCGTCCGGGCTATGATATTCCTCCAATCGTAGTAGCGGAATATGAAGTCGAAGGTGAATTTGACGTAGTCACTTTCTCTACAGATATGAGCTTTTTCGGCAATACAGTGACCACATATCCGGGAGGCAGATATGAGAATGACAAGATGATTTATCGCGTATTCATTAATCTCAAGAATACGACAGCCGATGTAGTCATCTATAACGCAAAATTTGCAGAACCGGCACCGGCACTTTCTATGATATACCTTCCGAACCTGTCACTGACTTTGAAAAATGGTGATTATGAAATAGAGGGTACATCAATCGTACCCAAAGTGCCGGAGGGAACAGGAAAAGACGAAGTTCTGATAGATTACGCCAACTTCACTTTTAACTCCTTCAAGCTTACCACAAAAAGCGGAACCTTAATGTCAGAAGTATCTATAGACTATCAGGTAGCTACGGCATTCCAGGGTAATTTCACAGGTAAATATGTTAATCTTCCTTCGAAAATGACGGATAATTAATAAATAAAGCGTTCAGAAATTCATGTAGCGTCATTTAAGATTAGAAGCGGAAAGACTGATTACGGGTCTTTCCGCTTTTTTATGTGTAAAGAAGAGAAAATAGTGATATCATACCATCCGTAAAGAAGTCAATGCTCCGGGGTTTAGTTAGTGTAAAGCAAGAAGTTTAATTAGTCAATCAAATTTCCATAAATTAATCTCTGAGATATGCTAAAAGAGGAAAAAGATACTCAAATAATGAGGATATAAGATGTTTATGGTAAAAAAATGCCAGATTGTAACGAAATCAATTTTAAATTTTCAAGTCAGAAAACGTGCAATTAATTTTTTGAAAAAATTCATAATAAAAACGCTGTTCATTAAGATTTTTTAGTATCTTTGCACACATAAACCGAAGGCGTGTAATGCTTTCGTTAACCTTGAAATGACTAACTAATTAATATATAGACAACTATATGAATCTATTGTTGGAGATAAGCAATGGGGCACTTGCCATAACCGCTACGCTTACAGGTATAGGGCTGGTCTTTGCGGCATTGCTTATAGCGAAATTGATTTCACCGAAATCTTATTCCGTAAAGAAAGCTGACCCTTATGAATGTGGCATTCCGACCCGTGGGGAGTCAATGATTCAGTTTAAGGCAGGCTACTACATTTTCGCTATTCTGTTCCTTCTGTTCGATGTTGAGACAGTTTTCCTTTACCCTTGGTCTGTGGTAATGCGTAGTCTCGGTCCGCAAGGATTGCTTTGCATCGGTATCTTTATGTTTATTCTAATTTTAGGCTTGGCATACGCCTGGCGGAAAGGAGCATTGAAATGGACGTGAATATCAAAAGCATGAAGCATGAGGACTTCAAGGATAACGAGTATATCGATAAGCTTGTAGAAGAACTCAATGCGACCGGCGCCAATGTAATGGTTGGAAAACTTGACCAGTTGATTAACTGGGGTATCTCCAATTCACTGTGGCCACTTACTTTCGGAACAAGTTGCTGTGCGATTGAATTTATGAGCCTTGGCGCTGCGCGTTACGATATGGCACGCTTTGGATTCGAGGTGGCACGTAACTCTCCCCGTCAGGCAGACTACATAATGGTTCAGGGTACGATCGTGCATAGAATGGCGCCCGTTTTGCGTCGTCTTTATGAGCAGCTTGCAGAACCGAAATATGTCATCGCTTGTGGCGGTTGTGCTGTTTCAGGCGGCCCATTCAAAAATTCATATTGTGTTGTTGACGGAGTTGAGAAAATATTGCCTGTCGATGTGTTTATCCCCGGTTGCCCTCCGCGTCCGGAAGCGATGTTCTATGGCTTGATGCAGCTCCAGCGCAAAATCAAAGTGCAGAAATTCTTTGGCGGAGTAAACAGAAAACAGAAGATTGAAGAGTTTTTTGAAAGTCATCCTGAAGAGAAAGGACATCTCAGCTAAAATAAATTTCTCAAACCTCACATCCATCTCTATAACTCACTTATAGACAATAATGAGCGATACAAAATTAAAAGAAGCAATAAGCAAGATAGCGCCCTCTGCCGAATTTACAGAGGGGGAGACCCTTTTGGTGACCGTAGAGGAAAAGGATTGGTATCCTCTTGCAAAGGGACTGAAAGAGACTAAAGGACTGGAATTTGATGTCCTTAGTGCTGTCATTGGCATGGACTGGAAAGAAAGCCTTGGCGTGATGTATTATCTTACCTCCACGTCACGCGGCTGGGATATGATTTCAGTGAAAGTCGCTGTTACTGACCGAGAGAATCCTATGATTCATAGCGTAAGCGATTTGTGGAAAGTTGCCCTCTTTCAGGAGCGCGAGGTCTATGACTTCTATGGAATTAAATTTATAAATCATCCCGATATGCGTCGTTTCTTCTTGAGAAACGATTGGAAGGGTCACCCATTGCGTAAGGATTATGATGCAAACCCGGAGCTGAATCCTATTCCGACTGAGGATGAAAAAAATGAAGATGATACTGTCTCATACGTAGAGGAAGCTGACGGCAGTATCAAGGCTGTCCCCGGTAAAGTCTTTGAAGCAGGCGACTACGTTGTCAATATCGGTCCGCAGCATCCTTCCACACACGGAGTGATGCGATTCAGGGCTGCTGTCGACGGAGAGACAGTTACAAAAGTGGATGTGGTCTCCGGATATATTCACAGAGGAATCGAGAAACTTTGCGAAGGAATGACATATCCTCAGATTCTGCATTTCACGGACAGAATGGATTATATGTCTGCTCATCAGAACCGTCATTGTCTCTGCATGTGTATTGAAAAGGCAATGGGTCTTGAGATTCCACGCCGTGCAGAGGTAATCCGTGTGATGATGGACGAGCTGATGCGTATTTCAAGCCATCTTCTGGCATTCGGATGTACCGCTATGGACCTTGGCGCCACAACCGCATTCTTTTACGGTTTCCGCGAACGTGAACTCGTGCTCGATATATTTGAGAAAACATGCGGCGCACGTATGTCGATGAATTATAATGTAATCGGCGGTGTGATAGCTGATCTGCATCCCGACTTCGTGAAGGATGTGAAGCATCTTATCGAAATTATGCCGAGCCGATTGAAAGAATATCATAAAGTCTTCAGTGGTAACCTTATTGCAAAGAACAGATTGAAGAAAGTGGGTTATCTTTCAAAAGAAGATGCTATCAATTATGATATAACCGGACCGAGCGGACGCGGTTCCAACTGGAGTTGCGACTGCCGTAAGGTTCATCCTTATTCTATCTATCCGGAGCTTGAATTTGAGGAGGTTCTCCTTGACGGATGCGACTCCTATTCAAGATATATGGTCCGCATGAAGGAAATTGAGCAGAGCTGCCGCATACTTGCCCAGCTTGTCGATAATATTCCGGAAGGAGATATTCGGGCTCAGGTGCCTAAAGTGATAAAGCTTCCTGTAGGTCACTGGTATCAGCAGGTGGAAGCAAGCCGCGGCACATTCGGCGTATATATTGAATCTGACGGAGGAAAGAATCCCTATCGTGTCCATTTCCAGAGCCCGTGTTTCAATCTGGTTGGTGTTATGGATCTTACCTGTCGCGGCAACATGATTGCCGACTTGATTACTATCGGAGCAGCGCTTGATTTCGTAATCCCGGATATAGACCGATAAAAAGATGATTGTGTAACTGACAACAAAAACGATTTTTATAAAATTATGTTTAATTTCGGAACATGGACCAGTGAGTTCAACAATTTCCTGCTTGGATTCCTCCCCGACTGGCTGACAGTGGTCGTAGAGTGTGTCCTCATTGCTGTGCTTGTCCTTCTCACATACACAGTCCTCGCTCTTTTCTATATTTTATACGAACGTAAGCTTTGTGCGTGGTTCCAATGCCGTCTCGGACCTATGCGAGTTGGTAAGTGGGGTCTTCTTCAGGTGTTTGCTGATATGTTCAAGATTCTTATCAAAGAGCTTATCAGTCTTAAGGACACTGACCGTTTTCTGTTTAAGCTTGCTCCCTATCTGGTCATTACCTCTTCGGTCGTGATGCTCGCATGCCTTCCCTGGGGTAATGGCTTGCAGATAATCAATTATAATATAGGAATTTTCTTTGTCCTTGCGGTTTCATCTGTCGGCGTGCTCGGCATCCTTCTTGCCGGATGGGCTTCCAACAATAAGTACACACTTATTGGTGCAATGCGAAGCGGTGCTCAGATGATAAGTTATGAAATTTCACTCGGACTTGCCATAATGACTTCAATTGTGCTTGCAGGCACAATGAACATCAATGAGCTTGTGTGGGAACAGAATTCCGCTTGGTTTATTTTCAGAGGTCACATACCGGCAATCATTGCATTCCTTATCTATATCGTCGCTGCCACAGCAGAGACCAACCGCGGACCTTTCGACCTTCCGGAAGCAGAGCATGAGCTGACTGCAGGCTATCATACAGAATATTCAGGTATCCATTTCGGATTCTTCTATCTTGCAGAATACCTCAATCTCTTTATCGTATCCGGTATTGCATCCCTGATGTTCCTCGGAGGTTGGATGCCTCTTCATATTCCCGGCTGGGAAGGATTTAATAAAGTGATGAACTGGATACCGTCAATAGTATGGTTCCTCGGTAAGAGCTTCTTCGTCTCATACGTAATTATTTGGTTCAAGTGGACTTTCCCTCGTGTGAGAATTGACCAGATGCTGGCATTTGAATGGAAATATCTCATGCCGCTGTCTCTTGCAAATTTGGTCTTGATGGCCGTATGTGTGGCACTGGGATGGTATTTCTAAGCCTCACAAAACTTCCAACCAAAAATCTGTAATCTGTAATTCTGTTGTATATATGAGCGCTAATTTCGGAACTGTGACACAGGTGATCGGACCGGTCGTCGATGTTTCATTCGAGGGTGGAAAAGAAAATATCCCGCCCATCTATAACGCTTTGAAAGTGGAGCGTGACAATGGAGAGATTCTTATTCTCGAAGTTGAACAGCATATCGGCGAAGACACTGTTCGCTGTGTAGCCATGGAAAGTACTGACGGTCTCCGTCGTGGTGTGAAGGTGGAAGACATGGGTCGTCCAATCGCAGTTCCGACAGGTGATCAGGTGAAGGGTCGTCTGCTGAACGTAATCGGTGAAAGCATTGACCATCTTCCGGAACTTGAAAGAGATAATCTTCGTCCGATTCATCAGCCTGCTCCCGCATTCGATGATCTGGCTATTTCTACCGAAGTGCTGAACACCGGTATCAAGGTTATTGATTTGCTCGAGCCTTATTCCAAGGGTGGTAAAATCGGTCTCTTCGGTGGTGCAGGTGTAGGAAAGACCGTGCTCATCATGGAGCTCATTAATAATATTGCAAAAGGTCATAACGGCTTCTCTGTGTTTACAGGTGTGGGTGAACGCACACGTGAAGGTAATGACCTCCTCCGAGAAATGATAGAGAGTGGCGTCATCAAATATGGCGACAAATTTAAGGAGGGAATGGAAAAAGGAGAGTGGAATCTCGCCGATGTCGATATGAAGGAGGTTAATAATTCTCAGTCGACACTCGTGTTCGGACAGATGAACGAACCCCCGGGCGCACGTCTGAGAGTTGCTCTTTCAGGTCTGACCGTAGCAGAACAATTCCGCGACAGCGAAGGTGGGGGTAAAGAGGTGCTTCTCTTTATTGACAACATATTCCGTTTCACTCAGGCAGGTTCCGAAGTGTCCGCTCTTCTCGGACGTATGCCTTCAGCAGTAGGTTATCAGCCGACTCTTGCTTCAGAAATGGGTGCTCTTCAGGAGCGTATCACCTCAACCAAGCAGGGTAGCATCACATCAGTTCAGGCGATTTATGTGCCTGCGGACGACCTTACAGACCCTGCTCCGGCAACCACATTCAACTTCCTTGACGCCACTACGGTGTTGAGCAGAAAGATTGCCGAGCTTGGTATTTATCCTGCGGTAGACCCTCTTGATTCAACATCACGAATTCTTGACCCGAATATTATTGGAGAGGATCATTACAATACAGCTCAGGCAGTAAAGCAATTGCTTCAGAAATATAATGACCTTCAGGATATCATCGCTATTCTTGGTGTCGATGAGTTGTCGGATGATGATAAGCTTGTTGTGGCACGCGCACGTCGCGCCCAGCGTTTCCTTTCACAGCCCTTCCATGTAGCCGAGCAGTTCACAGGTCTGCCCGGTGTTATGGTTCCTCTTGCTGAAACAATCCGTGGCTTCAAAATGATACTTGCCGGCGAAGTGGACGAATATCCGGAGCAGGCATTCCTGAATGTTGGCACAATAGATGAGGCAATTGCCAAGGGTAAGAAACTCCTCGCTGAGGTGAAATAATCATTCTTCGTTTTTTTAACAAGTCAATACTATATCAGATGACACTTGAAATAATATCTCCCGATGAAATACTTTTCAAAGGTGAGGCTGAATCAGTGACACTTCCCGGAAAATTGGGCTCATTCACAGTCCTTCGGAATCACGCATCGCTAATATCAGCCCTCAATCCCGGCGACATTCTGTTCCGTTCAGCCGACGGTCATGAAAAAAGCGTGACAGTCAAAGGAGGAATAGTTGACGTGGATAATAATGTTGTGGCAGTGTGCGTCTATTGATAATGTTAACTTGTTGTAAAATTTTTAGGATGAAAACAAGACACTTTTCACTTTTGACACTTCTTTTGCTCTTGCTGTTTGCTCCCTTTAATGCGGGCGCATCCGGCAATGAGGAAGGGAGTCTCAATGTTAAGGAAGTGATTTTCCATCACCTTGGCGATGGGTATGGTTGGGAAGTGCCCTTCTCACACGTTTACCGTATTCCATTACCGGTGATTGTTCGTGCTCAGGACGGGAGTTGGTTCTGCTTTTCTTCGTCCAGACTCCAGAATATCGAGGAGGTGGTCAACAGTGAAGGTAAAGCCTGCTTGGAAGCAGTCCCGACAATTGTAACTTTGCATAAAAATCACGGAGATTCCATTAAGACTTATCAGTTTGTACTTGCTCACCATAGTAAGCATGCAAATAAGGTAGTCGAGATATTCCCGATACAGACTGCAAAGGATAAAAAGGAATTTGAAGATGCAAAAGCAGCAGTGGCTGCCTCTAATTCAGGGGAAGATGCAATAGTAGACGGTTATGTGGAGTTCAATGGCGAATATTATAAGGAATATAAGCCGCTCGATATATCCATCACAAAAAATGTGTTCGCTCTTCTTATATCCTCAGTGGTAGTGACGCTGATTGTCCTTGGACTTGCAAGATATTATGCAAGGCGCTCTGATAAGACTCCGCGAAAAGGGATGGGGTTTGTGGAAATGCTGGTGGATTTCCTCTACTCAGGAACAATCAAGTCAGCATTAGGGGATAAGACTAAGAAGTTTGCTCCTTATCTGCTGACATGCTTCTTCTTCATTTTCATAATGAACATCCTGGGTTTGGTAGTGATTTTTCCCGGAGGTGCCAATCTGACTGGTAATATAGCCGTAACTCTTGTGCTTGCAGTCATTGCTTTCGTAATGATCAACATCCATGGGTCAAAGCACTACTGGAAAGATATCTTCTGGCCCGATGTTCCATTATGGCTCAAGTTCCCGCTGCCGATTATGCAGTTTATAGAAATTTTCAGTATGTTTACAAAACCGGCGGCATTATGCGTGCGTCTTTTTGCGAACATGATGGGTGGACACATGATAGTAATCACTCTTATTCTGATAATTTTTATTTTTGCTGCTTTTGGAGCGGCTGCTGCCGGAGCTTCCGTAATAGTCTCCGTGTTGTTCACACTCTTTATGCTTGCTCTTGATGTGCTTGTAAGTTTTATTCAGGCCTATGTATTCACATTGCTGACAACTATTTTCATATCAATGAGCACAGAGGATCCCCATGCCAAACATGAGGAGCACGTTGATCATATTTCACTTCCTGAAGAAGCCGATGTAACAGCTTCTCCAAAGACAACTTGAAATTGTTAAAAACGAAATAATTTAAAAAATAACAATAAATTAATACCTTAGAATTATGTTATCTATGATTTTAGCAGAAGTAGCTGCTGTAGCAGCTCTTGGCGCAGCAATCGGCGCAGGAATCGCAGCAATCGGAGCAGGTCTCGGCATTGGCAAAATCGGCTCTTCAGCAATGGAGTCAATAGCCCGTCAGCCGGAGAGCGCAGGTGACATCCGTTCCAACATGATTGTGATTGCAGCTCTTATAGAGGGTGTTGCCCTTTTCGCAGTCATTGTATGCGCCCTTGCTCTTTTCCTCTAAAAAATCGACCAACACGTCTAAAATAAAAAAGAATGGAATTATTCACGCCCGATTTCGGCTTGGTCTTCTGGATGTTCATAGCCTTCATAATCCTGTTTCTCATACTTGCGAAATGGGGCTGGCCTGTCATCCTAAAGAGTATTGATGAGCGTGCCGATAAAATCGATAAAGGAGTTGAGTATGCCAAGGAGGCAAAGGCTCAGCTTGATTCAGCACGTGAGCAGGCTCAGAAATACATCGAAGAAGCCCAGGCAAAACAAGCCGAAATGTTGCGTGATGCAGCAAAGATGAAATCTCAGATCATTGAAGAAGCAAAGGCAAATGCTTCTGAGGAGGCTAAGAAAGTAATGGATGCTGCCAAAGTGTCGATTGAACAGTCACGCAAGGAAGCTGAACTTCAGTTCAGAAACGAAGTGAGCAAATTCTCTCTTGAAATCGCGGAGAAGATGGTCAGGAGCCAGCTTGAAAACGATAAAGAGCAGGAGAAGCTCGTTGAGAAATTGTTGGATGAAATAGAGAAAAACTGATCCGATGGATAACGGCCTCATACCTCAGAGATATGCCAAGGCATTGTATAAATATGGTCTTGAGCATGGCATAACGGAGCAACTTTATAATGTGATGAAGGTTGTCGTTAGCTCATTTGAGTCTAATCCCGATCTTCAGAAGGTGTTGTCGAATCCGTTTGTGAATGATGAAGACAAAGAAAAGCTTCTTCTATCAGCTGCGGGGAAAGAAGCCGGCGATGCGTATGCAAGATTTGTAAAACTTATCCTTGCACATGGAAGAGCCGATTACGCCTATCTCATGATGATTGCTTACCGCGACCTATACCGTCGTGAGAATCACATCTCGCAGGTGAAAATCGCAACGGCTGCCCCGATGCCGGAATCCATGATGGAGAAGTTGCACAGTCTCGTATCAAAATCTTTCAGCGAATCTGTCCTCGAATTTTCTCATTCAATAGATCCCGACCTAATCGGGGGGTTCGTCATTGATGTTGATTCCGTCCGTATGGATGCCTCCATCAGTAATGAGCTCGAACAATTACGTCTAACCCTTTTAAGAAGCAATAATTAAAATGCTTAACCCAAGCGAAATTTCTGATATCTTGAAACAACAGCTCGACAATGTGTCGTCGAAGGTCAAGTTTGAGGAAGTCGGCACCGTTCTTAATGTCGGTGATGGCGTTGCTCACGTGTATGGCCTTGAGAATGTACGCTCAAACGAGCTTGTTGAATTTGAAAACGGCGTGAAAGGCGTCGCTCAAAACCTTGAGGAGAGCAACGTCGGAGTCGTCCTCCTGAACAATGTTAACGAAGTGACTGAAAACATGTCGGTGCGTCGCACGGGTGAGATTGCTTCAATTCCGGTAGGTGAAGGCCTGTTAGGTAGAGTAATCAACATCCTGGGAGAGCCGATTGACGGCAAAGGACCCATCCAGGGAGAGAGAATCAATCTTCCTCTGGAAAGAAAAGCTCCCGGTGTGATTTTCAGACAGCCTGTGAATCAGCCTCTGCAGACCGGTATAAAGGCAGTAGATGCTATGATTCCTATCGGTCGCGGACAGCGTGAGCTTATCATCGGCGACCGTCAGATTGGTAAGACAGCTATTGCTATAGATACAATTATCAATCAGCGCCAGAATTATCTTGCCGGAAAACCGGTCTACTGTATATATGTAGCAATCGGACAGAAAGCTTCATCTATTGCTTCTCTGGTGCATACGCTCGAAAAGTTCGGTGCGATGGATTATACTGTGGTCGTAGCTGCTACAGCTTCTGATTCAGCATCCATGCGCTATTTCAGTCCGTTCGCAGGAGTTGCTATAGGGGAATATTTCCGTGATACCGGCAGAGATGCACTCATCGTTTATGACGACCTCTCAAAGCAGGCGGTTGCCTACCGTGAGATTTCTCTAATCCTAAAGCGTCCATCAGGACGTGAGGCTTATCCTGGAGATATTTTCTATCTGCATTCACGTTTGCTTGAAAGAGCTGCAAAGATAATCGACAATCAGGAGGTGGCAGAAAGTATGAACGACCTTCCGGAGGTTTTGAAGCCCATGGTAAAAGGTGGCGGTTCGTTGACAGCCCTCCCGATCATCGAGACTCAGGCAGGCGACGTTTCGGCATATATCCCTACGAATGTGATTTCAATTACAGACGGTCAGATATTCCTTGAGACCAATCTTTTCAACCAGGGTATCCGTCCTGCAATCAATGTAGGTATTTCAGTGTCGCGTGTGGGTGGCAATGCTCAGATCAAGGCAATGAAGAAGGTCGCCGGTACTCTCAAGATTGCTCAGGCACAGTTCCGTGAATTGGAATCATTCACAAAGTTCGGTGGCGATATAGACCCCGTGACGGCAAGAGTGATTGACCAAGGCCGAAAGAACCAGCAGCTTCTTATTCAGCCACAGTATAAGCCCTGGCCTGTTGAAGATGAGATTGCAGTCATTTATTGCGGTGTTAACGGTCTGCTTGAAAATGTGCCCCTCGACAAGGTGCATGAATTTTCAGAACTTTTCCTTCAGTTGCTGAAGGGGAAATATCAGAAGGAGGTACTTGATCAGCTTAAGGCGGGTAACCTTACTGACGATGCACAGCAGAAAATGCGTGAATGTGCAGCTGAAATTTCATCAAGATACAAGAAATCATAAAAAATGCGGCATTGGCGGAAGTTATAAGGCTTCCGCCTGTGTCCGTTGAATATAATTGCCGGAATCAGCGCGAGATTGCGGCGGAGTTATAAACCTATCAGAAACTTTTGAAAGATGGCTACGCTAAAGGCGTTAAGAATTAGAATCGGGTCGGTGAAATCGAGTGAGAAGATCACCGGTGCCATGAAAATGATTTCCTCTGCCAAGGTACACAAGAGTGAGCAGGAATTAAAAAAGCTGCTTCCTTTCCGAAATCAGGTGAAATCAATAATGGGGCATTTGCTCGCAACTGATGTGGACTTTAAATCTCCACTCATAACTCCTCGCGAAGTGAAGAGGGTTGGGGTGGTAGTGTTTGGTTCGGATGATGGTCTTTGTGGTGCGTATAACATCAATATATTCAAAAGACTTCTGATTGAACTCAACTCCCTTCGTGAAAAATACGGGCAAAATGTCGAACTCCATATTTATCCAGTGGGAAAGAAGATAGCAAATGCTGTCAGGAAACTTCCTTCAGAAAATATGTCTGTGGTCAGTCTGCCCGGAATAGATTCGAAAATGACGGGTAAGACTGTTAACAATTTCGGACACACTTTGCGCGACAGCTTCGTCAGCGGCGAGCTTGACCGGATTGAAGTGGTCTTCATGCGCTATGTTTCCAGAAGCAAGCAGGTGCCTGAAGTGGAACAGCTTTTCCCGGTAAGTCATGAAGCAATAGCAGGCGAATCAAGAGGATTAGCCGATGCGAACAAACTTTATATTTTTGAGCCGGATCCAAACACCATTTTTAATGAAGTGTTGCCGATGTTTGTTCTCTCCACCCTCCAGGAAATAACAATTCAGAATCGCGCATCTGAACAGGCAGCAAGGGTTATGGCAATGCAAAGTGCGAATGATAATGCCAAAAAGCTCCTCGAAACTCTCCAAATCGAATTTAACAAGTTGCGTCAGGAGGGTATAACCACTGAACTACTTGATATATTGGGTGGTCAGACAGAACGTTAAGACGTAACAAACACTTGAATTGAAATTTTCTAAATCTATAATCTGCTAATGAGTAGTATTAAGGAATATTTTTCGGAAGCCGGTAAGGGTCTTAAAAGCCTTGTCGACGGCATGGTCGTCACCGGAAAGGAATTTGTAACGCCCAAAATCACCGAATGTTATCCGGAGAATAGGGCAACCCTTAACATTGCCGATAGATTCAGGGCAGAACTCACTCTGAAATATGACAGCGAGGGACATCATAAGTGTATCGCTTGCGGAATATGTCAGATGAATTGTCCTAACGGCACTATCCAGCTCACTACCAAAATGGTAGATTTGCCGGATGGAAAGAAGAAGCGCAAACTTGACAAGTACATGTATGATCTTGGAAGCTGTACGTTCTGCATGCTTTGTGTGACGACATGTCCGCAGGATGCGCTTGAATTTACTAATGATTTCGAGCAGGCTGTCTTTACACGCGGAAGCTTGATAAAGCAGCTGAACTATCGACCCGAGCCGGCTGATGATGCTGCAGCTCCAGCTCCCAAACCGGCTATGGATCCTGAAAAACTCGCGAAGATTAAGGCGGAGGCTCTTGCAAAGGCTGCAAAAATAAAAGCTGAAAAAGAGGCTGCTGCCAAGGCTGCTGCCGCTAATCAAGCTACTCCGGCGGCTGACAAAACAAATGGCGAAACTAATGACAAATAAATATAAATGGATTCAGTAGGTAATATAATCGTTTATTTCGTAATAGCCATTGCCATTATATTTTTCTCTTTCAAGGCAGTGACTACACGAAAGATTCTGCGCGCCGCAACATACCTCCTGTTTGTGCTTATTGCAGTAGCTGTGGCTTATTTCCAGATGGGATACCAATTCCTTGGAGCAGTCCAGATTGCTGTCTACGCAGGCGGTATAATGGTGCTTTTTGTGTTTGCGATTCTTCTCACTCACAAACCTAACGACAAGAGTGGAAATATTGATTCCCACCGTAGATTCTGGGGTATTTCCCTATCCGGAGCAGCTGCAGTGCTTCTTTTGCTGGCGGTATTCTTTATGCCGTTCCTGAATGGGGCTTCTCTTACGGAATGTCTGCAGGGAAGTGAGGAAATCACAATGAGACAGATTGGAGAGGCTTTCACAGGCAGCAATCGCTTCCAGTATCTTCTTCCGTTTGAGGCAATCAGTGTTCTTCTTCTGGCATGTATAATCGGAGGCGTAACCATTGCCCGTAAAGGATAATAGAATTATGGACTTAAGCATATTATGGTATCTTGTCCCAAGCGTAATAATGCTCGCTTGCGGAATTTACGGATTCATCACCCGTAAAAATCTCATCGCAATTCTGATCTCGCTTGAGCTGATGCTCAATTCAGCAGACCTGAATTTCGTGATTTTTAACAGATTTTTATTTCCCGGCTCTATGGAGGGTATGGTGTTTTCTCTGTTTGCAATAGCAATCGCAGCAGCAGAAACGGCAATCGCCATTGCTATCATCATCAATATATATAGAGC
>JAIDPA010000030.1 GCA_029062985.1 Muribaculaceae bacterium | reverse complement strand
GGTGATTCGTGCAGGATTCAAACCTGCAACCTTCTGATCCGTAGTCAGATGCTCTATTCAGTTGAGCTAACGAACCAATGCTGAGCAATCGTTTCCGAATTGCGAGTGCAAAGTTACGACATTATTTTTAAATATGCCAATTTTTAAGCCTAAAATTTTAAAAAAAATTCAGCTGGATGTAAGAGAGAGTGGGGAGTGGGTGTGATTTGATTAAAAAATTAGAGAAACGCATGCATTGCCTGAGAAATGAGCAATAGGTGGCTGCGATTTACAAATAGTAATCTTTCCTCCTTTTATTTCAGGAAAAGCTTTCAGGAGTCTGTTCTTTATAGAAAGAGCGACAGTTTCAAGAAGCTTCCTCGGTTGATTCATTTCTTCTGAAATTATCTCGAAGATATCAGCATACGACACCGTTGAATCAAGCTTATCTTCCGCAATCGATTCGTTAAATGGAATTCTGACAGATATATCGACAACGAAAACATTGCCAACTATTGTTTCTTGTGGAAACACACCGTGGCGACTATGAAATAGGAGATTATTGAGAGAAATTTCAAATTCCATCACATCACTTCTCCTTCAACGGGGATTTTGTTGACACGCCGGGTATGGCGTCCTCCTTCAAACGAAGCACATATATAAGCGTCGACGATTTTCTTAGCCTCTTCCTCTGTGATGAAGCGAGCCGGAAGAACAAGGAAGTTTGCATTGTTATGCTGACGGGCAAGTTCGCCGAGTTCCGGAAGCCAGCAGAGAGCAGCGCGTATTCCCTGATGTTTATTGAGCGACATCTGCATACCGTTGCCGGAGCCACACATCCCTATACCGAAAAGGCATTCCCCCTTTTCAACAGCTAAGGCTGCCGGATGAGCAAAATCGGGATAATCGCAAGATTCATTTGAATATGTGCCGAAATCCTTTATTTCAAATCCCTTTTCTGTCAGATATGATTTAATAGTTTCCTTGAGATCAAAGGCAGCGTGATCAGCAGCCATTGCTATGCGTGTCATAAATAGAGTAATGTATTTTTATTATTTGATATTTCTTTTGATCATCCGAGAAGCTCCTCTTCATCTTCAAGAAGAGTGGGCGAAGTGGAGGCGGAGTCATGCTTTTTACCTGCGAAGAGTTTACTGGTGAATGCGAAGCGCACCAGAAAATAATTCACAGGGATACAGATTGCCATTGCCGGTAGGAGTGCCAGAGTCGGACCGATAATCTCCTTGAAAATAGCAACCAATCCAGTCTGCAAACCCATATTGAAAAGATGACTCAGAGTGAAACCGAGTCCTTTTTTTGCATTTGGGCGTGTGTGAAAAGTAAAATAGCTTGAGAGGAAGAAATTGGCAATAAAACTCAATGCGTAGCTGATAAGGGAAGCTACCACGGCACGCCTGCCGCCGAAGACGGCATGCACGAACACTACATAAAAACCATACTGCAGGAC
>JAIDPA010000003.1 GCA_029062985.1 Muribaculaceae bacterium | reverse complement strand
GACATATATCTGGCACGATTGCTTTGTGTTTACTAACAACAAGCTCTCCATTGTATTCGACTTCTGGAAAGATCCCATGAGCGATAAGAGGGAAAGACCCCTGTTTCTTGATAATGTGGATGAATCCAAACCTTTATATATTTTGGTGAGCCATCATCATAAGGATCATTTTTCAAAAGATATATTTGAATGGTCAAATCAATTTCCTCATATACATTTCATATTGAGTGAAGATGTCTATCGTCATTCACGTCATATTTTTAATGAGGAGTCTCTATACAAGGGCACAAAGCTGCCTCCTCATCAGCTTACTGTTTTGAAAAAAGGAGAAACTTTTGAAGACAATATTATTAAAGTCAAAGCATTTGGCTCGACTGACATAGGAAATTCATATTCAATAGAGACCGAAGGTTTAAGACTATTTCATGCGGGCGACCTTAATGCCTGGATATGGAAGGATGAGTCAACCGAACAAGAAGTTGAGGAAGCATTAAAATCATATATTGATATCCTCACTGATATCAATAGGGATTATAAGGAGTTTGATATTGTAATGTTTCCGGTTGATTCAAGAATCGGGACAGATTATTATATTGGTGCCAAAATTTTTGTTGAAAAATTCAATGTGAAATATTTTTTCCCGATGCATTTCTGTTTGGGTGAAAGTCGGGAAATGCAGATTAAATATTCATTAGATGCCTCCCGTTTTCAGTTATACGCAAAGAAAGGGGGAGGTGAATATATTTCACTCCTGTCGCCTTACAGCAACTTCACCAAAATGCAGACCGATTGAGGACAGAAAAAGAAAGTCCGGAATAAACCGGACTTTTTTAAAATCTCTTTTCCCGTAAAATTCTTGCGAAAAGAAGGGGAGTATGATCTGACTCTTTTCTTAGAAGGAAAGATGTCAGGAATTCCTGAGAGTCGCTCCTCAGCAACTGAGTATCCATGCCATATTTTGCTTCATGCATAAATGAAAGCTCAAGCCTTCTGACAAATGCATAATCATGTTCTTCGAGTGAGAACCTGTTAAGTAAAAGAGTAACATATCTCACTGTGTTAACGTGCCGATAAAAATCAAGGTCACAATACTTGAATCTGTAATTGAAAACAGGATGAGTCGCTCTAATTACTGACTTACTATCGGCTGTCTCTTCAAGGTTGTCTTCAATGGTGATATGTCGCGCCTGTTTCTCAATTGGAGGAATCTCCCCTGAGATAAGGTGCTCCGGGACTTGAAGGTGTGAAAGCCCTACATTAGTGTGAGTCACTGTGTTCATAACCATCCATATAGAACGAGCATATCCATAGACTTTACCTGATGGTGAGGAAATCCTGAATGCGCGTTCAGAGAAATGTCTGTTAAAAGATTCTATCCATGTAGAGATAGTATACTCCTCATTAGCTTTAGGATAGGAAAACATTTCTATCGTTATCCTTGATAAAACCCAGCCCGCATTCATATCAGCCATTACCGGATTGCCGATATTAAGCGAATTTGCATGAGCCGTAGCAATGTCTATCAATTTTGCTGTCAGTAAAGGGAGAGAAAGTTCTTGCTCAGCATTGGTTTCTCCTGCACTCAAGAAAAATGATTCCTGATAAATTGCCTCCATATCTAAAGATTTTTATGCTTTTGTCAGATTCAAGATAAAAATTTCTAATGCAATATATGATTTAAGATATTGCATTGAAAATTGGTTCTATGATGTATGCAAAGTTAACAAAAAATAATGAGAAATGCCCTATAAGGAATAGATTAAACGACATTGTTAAAATGAATTTATAACAAAAAATTGCTAACTTTGCATGATGATATCCCATATTAAGATAAAACAGTGATAAAGAATATTTGTAAGGTATTTATGACGGGTTTAGTGCTGTGCTTGTATAGTTGCAGTAGTAGCCGGCATGTGCCACAAGGAAAATATTTATTGGATGATATCAAAATAGAAGTTAACGACAGCACACATTCTTTCGATGCCTCCGAGATGTCGGTTTATCTGCGCCAACATCCTAATCATAAGATGTTGTGGAGTATGAAGCTTAGGTTAGGAGTATTTAATCTAAGCGGAAATGATTCAACCAAATGGTGGAATAATTGGGTAAGGAAATTAGGGGAAGCTCCGGTGGTATTTGATTCGATGCTGATGGCGGCAAGCAGTTCTCAACTCCAGAAAGCAATGATCAACAAAGGCTTTCTTAATGCTACCGTCATAGCAGAAACTGATAAAAACGAAAAGAAAAAGAAAATAAAGATAGATTATAAGTTAAATCCGGGTATTCCTTATGTCATTTCAAAAATTGATTATAACTTTCCGGACAGTATTTTTCAAGACCTCGTGATGAAGGATAGCGACAGATTTATTATCCGTACAGGAGATTATCTTGACAGGTCTGCTCTTGAGGCTCAAAGAGAACAGATAACTCAGTCGCTTAGAAACAGGGGCTATTATGGTTTTGCTAAAGAATTTATAACCTTTAATGCGGATACGACTTCAGGGAGTAATCTTGTGGAGCTGACAATGACTCTGAATCCTCCATATAAGGGTTCACCGGGAATACGTACCCACAACTCTTATATCGTAAAGAATGTCTATTATATCACAGACTATGACCCCGGTAAAAATGATTCTTTCAGAAACTATCCTTTCCAGGATAGTATTAATTATAAGGGATTAACAATTCTTTATGGCAAGAATCATTATCTGCGCCCTGAGGTGCTTTACGAAAATTGCTTTATCGAGCCTGGAAAAATATTTCGTCAGAGAGAAGTGGAGAGAACATATCAAGCTCTTTCCCGCCTGAATATTCTTAAATTTAATAATATCAGGTTTATCCCTGTCGGTCAGGACCTGATTGATGCGTACATTCTGCTGACTCCGGGGAGAAGTCAGAGTATAGCATTAGAAGTAGAAGGCACAAATTCTGAAGGGGATTTGGGAGTGGCTGCCTCAGTCACATACACACACCGAAATATAGGAAAAGGTTCGGAGACTTTCACCGGGAAACTGCGGGGTGCGTATGAATCTTTAAGCGGAAATCTTGAGGGTCTGATTCATGACAGATATATGGAATATTCTGTCGAGGGGGGCGTGACCTTCCCAAAATTTAAAGCTCCCTTCTTATCAGAAAAATTTAAAAGAAAGATAAATGCCACTACTGAACTGAATGTCTCGATGACTTATCAAGAGCGTCCGGAGTACACAAGAATAATCTCGACAGCAGGGTGGTCATACAAATGGATTAATAACAGGAATAAAAATAGGTTTGTATTTACCCCGATAGATATTAATTATGTTTATCTGCCGGAGAGCACCAATAATTTTATTGATGAAATTGCACCGGATAATCCTTTGTTGCGCTACAGTTATGAAGATCACTTTATAATGCGGATGGGTTTTACTTTCTACAGAAGTAACAAAAGGGGAGAGTCACCCAGAAGGGGGGATCTCCAGCGATCAATTTATACTATAAGGACGAATTTTGAAATTGCTGGTAACACACTATTCCTTATTAACAGTATTTTCACTCACAGAAATTCTTTTCATACCAACCCATATAAAATATTCGGGATTCATTATTCCCAGTATTTCAAATTTAATGGTGATTACACTATAATTAGAAATATTGATCCGAGGAATGCACTCGCTTTTCATGTGGGGTTCGGACTTGGCTATCCATACGGAAACTCTTCAATTTTACCCTTTGAGAAGAGGTTTTACGGTGGAGGTGCGAACGGAGTGAGAGGATGGGCTGTCAGGACTCTTGGTCCCGGACGTTTCCCGGGCACCAATTCTGTCAGCGACTTTATCAATCAATGCGGGGATATCAGACTCGACTTGAGTATGGAGCTCCGGACAAAATTATTCTGGATATTGGAATTGGGTGCATTTATTGATGCCGGAAATATCTGGACAATTCATAATTATCCGAATCAACCCGGCGGTCTTTTCCAGTTTGATAGTTTTTATAAGGAGCTTGCGGCCTCCTACGGCATAGGTCTCAGACTTGACTTTACCTATTTCCTGCTTCGTTTCGATATGGGTATGAAAGCTTATAATCCTGCAATGGGAAGCGTGCGTTTCCCTCTTATTCATCCTGATTGGAGTCGGGACAGAGCTTTCCACTTTTCTATTGGCTATCCTTTTTAATTTATTGATTAATTATTAACTCAAGATAATCATGAAAAATCTTGTCATATTCGATCTTGACGGCACACTGCTGAATACTATCTATGATCTCGGTGAGGCTTGTAATTTTGCTTTGCGGAAAATGGGGTTTGCTCAGCATCCTATTCCGGCTTATAATTATATGGTCGGTAACGGAGTAAAGAGACTAATGGAGAGGGCTCAACCTGATGCAAATGAACAGACAATAGAAACGTTGCTGAAATATTTCCGTGAATATTATGACGACCATTGCACAGACGCGACAAAACCATACGTGGGAATTCCGGAGCTTCTCACCAATCTTTCGGAAGAAGGGGTAAAAATAGCAGTGGCTTCAAATAAATATCAGGCAGCCACAACGAGAATAATTGATTATTTTTTTCCGAATATACCTTTTGTTGCAGTATTAGGGCAAAATCCGGAGCGTCCGGTAAAACCTGACCCTTCAATAGTATTTGAGATTCTGTCAGAAAATCCCACTCCAAAAAATGAAGTTCTTTATGTAGGAGACTCCGGTGTCGACATGGAGACGGCAAGAAGAGCATGCGTAGATTCAGTCGGAGTCACATGGGGATTCAGACCGGTGACCGAACTCAAACAAGCTTATGCTGACCATATTGTGAGCGTGCCGGGTGAGATTCTCAAAATCGTTAAGGAAAATAAGGAATGATGCAATAAAGGGGAATGAATCATTCCCCTTTATATATTTTTTGGCTCCTTTTCCTTCATTCCGAACTTTGAAGAGATATGCAGTCGGCTGCAGGCAAATAGAGTTGCCGAGCATGTAAGCATCACAAGCCAGAAAAAGTTGGTAAAACCTTGAGAATTCGGTGAGTTCCAGAAATTGATATTGACCAGATTCTCAAAAATCCAGCCTGCGAACATTCCCGGGATCATCATTCCAAGTGCCATGAAAGCAGTGCAGAAAGCATAGTGAGATGTCTGACTCTCTCCCTGACTGAAATATATTAGATAAAGCATATAAGCTGAAAATCCGAAACCATAACCAAACTGTTCGATAAAGACGGCGGAAGATATGAGAAAAAGGTTATCAGTCTGCGACATCGCCAGAAAACAATAAAGAATGCAAGGTAATGTCAGACTCAAAGCCATAGGCCAAAGCCATTTTTTGAGACCGTTTCTTGAAATTGCAACACCACCGGCAATTCCTCCGATGAGAAGGGCAACGACTCCTATAGTTCCGTTTATAAAACCTACCTGTGAAGTCGTGAGGGAAAGTCCCCCGTCTGTTTTGGATGCGACCATAAAAGGCTGAACCAGCTTTATACATAAAGCTTCAGGCAGCCGATACAAAAGCATGAATAGTAATGCAGAGCCTATATAATCCTTTTTAAAGAATGTTCTGAAGGTCTTGATAAAATCCTGCACAACATTGGCTGACGTGACTCCGGGAACAGGTTTGTCTTGGGCAGGATGAGGTATAATCTTTTGATGATAGATAGCGACGGCAAGAAAGAAAACAGACAGAGTGACGAAAACTATGCTCCATGCCAAGGATATATTGCCGGTTTTAACCTCCAGAAAACCGGCAAGCATGACTAAGCCTCCTTGGCCGATTATACTTGCAATTCGATAAAACGTAGACCTTACACCTACGAAGGCAGCTTGGTCATGTTGCGACAATTCCAGCATATAATAACCGTCAGCCGCAATATCATGCGTTGCTGAAGAAAAAGCTATCAACCAGAACACGGCAACCGTAGACGCAAAGAAAAAATTGGTTGGAAGGAGAAATGCAACGCACGCCAAAGCTATACCCATCAGCCATTGCATTGTAATAATCCAGCTTCTTTTTGTCTTGAATAAATCTACAAAAGGACTCCAGAAAGGTTTTATGACCCACGGCAGATAAAGCCATCCTGTATAGAATGCAAGTTCGGAAAGTCCGACACCTAAATTATAGTACATGATTACTGTCAAAGTATTAACAGCAAAATAAGGTAAACCTTCAGCTATATAAAGGGTCGGAATCCATGTCCATGGGGAAATATTTCTTGACATAGCCTTATTGTCTTATTGCCACTTGTTCAAAAATTTTCTTTATTTCCTTTTCTGTGAGTTGCAGGAAATCCTTTTCTCGAGGCGTGATTATTACTCCTGCCATATCAATACACCCCGGACTTATCAGTCTTCGTTTCGCTTCATCAGTCTCAAAGAAGCAGGATGGTCTGTGAGCTTTACGAGGAATGATGATAAATCTCAGTGCTCCCGTATTGTCTTTCCAGAAAAAAGAATTTACAAGAGTCGGATCAGTTAAAGTTCCGTCTTCCGAAAGACCTCCCAATGAAAGAGCGGTTCTTATAATCTGAGAATCTTTAAACTCCTTCCTTACAACTCCCGAATAGAAAAGAAAAGGCAAATCGAGATTAAAATCAGAAGAAGGGCGGATAGATAAATCCGAGTCTGAGTGATAAGTCTCGGCAATTTTTACAATAGGGAGTTCATCTTTCATTACTGCTTGTAAGTGGAGATGGTCCGGAGCAGAAGCTCCTGCACGAGCTCCATTAAAAAAAACAGCCATTCCCGGGAGACAATCAGCTATATCGACTATCGCTTCCGGCATCCTCGATTGAGGGATGTGCTCAGAATTTACGATTGTCAGATGCACAGGAAATATTGGATAGGGATTCACAAGCATTTCCCAACCGGGAAATATTACCTTTTCAAACTGACTTGAAGGTCGATTCTTTTTGCACAAAAAACATGGCCGGCTGATCGGCATACCATCATTTACTTTAGCAGCCGTCGAAATAATTCGGGCAGGATTACATTGGATCGTAGCTTCGAAATCTCCTATGCTGACCGAACGACGCTTGACCCCGTACAGATCTTTATAGTTTTGTGAAGCGAGGTTCCAGGAGTTAAGCTGTCGATCCACAAAACTTTGAATTTCCTCCATATCATAGAAAATTACTTCCTTCATAATTCTTCAGGAGTCTCATCAAATTGTGTATTTGCTCTTATTCTCGCAATCAGCTCAACGGAACGGACAAAATCTTTGTATTCATTGTGCTCATTTACCTTTTGAACGGATAAATCCGCATCACTGTTACCTTTCCATCTCCTGCAATTATAAATAGGGTCAAATATACGACCTACGGCATAGTCTCTGCATATTCTTAAGGCAACTGCATAATCTTCACCGTAGCTTACGTTGGGAAACAATATGTTTCTTACTACAGGAGTATAGAATGCACGAGGAGCACCGAAACCATTTATCCGTAATGCATTATTGGCACCGTTTAAATCAGTCCATTCCCGATGGTCAATTATGCCCGGTGGAATAGGGTTGAGCTCGAAGTCTGTCATTCGGTAACTTCCGATGACCATAGCACATCTGTCAGAGTAAAATTTTGAAACGATTTTGCTGATGACGTCAGGATCTGAATATAAATCGTCAGAATCCAACTGAATGCAGAATCTGCCGCAATGTTCTGATTGAATAGCTTTATTCCAGCAACCACCAATTCCCAAATTTTCACTTTCCTCGACTTTGATCAGGATAAGACGTGAATCATCAATTTTTTCTAACATCTCACGTGTGCCGTCCGAACTGTTATTATCGACCACAATAACATTAAAAGAAAAATCAGGATTCTGAGTAAGGGCTGAAGTGAGAGCATCTCCGATTGTATTTATTCGATTCCTTACAGGAATTATTACAGAAGCCTCAACCGGGAAATCCCCTTGTTTAGGATTGATGCGCTGCGGTGGAGAAGCCAGGAGCCCGTCAATATCATTGAGAAATTCTGTGAAAACTCTTTCCATCTCAGCCTGATAAAAACTGTTTCTCGGATCAACATAATCATGTTGCTTCTCTCCGCTTTTCCGGAAATCAATTTTTTCAACAGTATATAAGTATTCAGGAAGGGCAGCAATAGTACTGCCTATTGACATCCTTAATCTCAATGCATACCAACCTCCATCAGGCGACATGCTTTCCTCTTCACTGAAATTTTCAGAAGCAGCCAGTACGTCGGCAGAATTCAGGAGAACAACACTTCCGAAATCAAAGTCATTTCTGACAGAGCCAAACTGATAATCTATAACAGGATGGAGAGTAATTGAATCTCCGTCCTTTTCCCTGTAATGACAATATGTGATTGAAGCGTCTGAATCTACTGCCACTTCCTCCATTCTGTGCTGAAAGTTCGCATCGAAATAAATTTTCTTATCATCAAGTTGAACAAGTATGAATTGTTCAAGAAGATTATTGCATATCTCTTCGCGGAGATTATTTACATTAGTGAATTTTATCAGTTTCATTTGTCTAAGAGAATGAATTATTTTTCCATATAATCAATAATATTCTTCATGAGTGCGTCACGAGTGTCCTGATTATTGATTGATTCAAAAGGCACACTCATAACGGCAACCCCGCTTTTACCTTTATGGCTGATTATGCCTGCACCGTTTCCTGTGTCAGAGAAAGTCAGGAATACACTGCCATTTCTGTCGCTTGAAGGAAGCAGATTGTCAGGTGTCTGAACAATATATTGCTTTTCGTTAAGAGTGTTAGAATAGCCAATCCTGTGGCTGCCCAGATTAAGACCGTCAACACTTCTACTTTCCAAAGCCCCGGAAGCGGTTCTTAAACCTTCGGATTTTTCTATTCCGAGCACTTCTCTTGCGAAATCGAGACTGCCTTCGGCAGCTCTGCTATCTTCCAGATCGCTTACAAGATACTCTCCGGATACAATTAAATCACCTCCATGATTTGTGAAGTGTCTGAGTTCGTTCTGAAGTTTCTTTGAAAAAGTAAAGAACCTCATTCCTGTATTTCCATTTCCTGTAACAGTGATCTTCTGGCGCCCGAGAATTAAATCCACAATTTCATAGTCGGACAATTTTACTTCGTCAGATTCTACAGCGCCTACACTTGCAGACACAAATCCTTTACCGGCAGCAGATATTGATTTTCCATGGAGATAAGGAAAGTCAAAAGTATTACCGGCTATTATCTGGGAAGCATAGTTTCCATTACTACGCCCGAATGCTTCCCCGGCATTTCTATGATATTCTGTCTGATATCCAATGAAAGAGATATCACGGATATAAGGCACGCCGAAATCTTCCTGAGCATTAAAACCGGCTTCACCATCTTTACTGAAGTGAGCCGGACCGCTGACTCTTGTGAATCCATTGACAATTAAAACCGGCTTACTATTACCTATTCCTTCCCTTAAGGCAAGAATTTCCGAGGGGAAAGAAAGACCGCCTTCATTGGCTGCCACAATTTTGAAGGAATGAATCTCATGGTCATCAACCTGTACATCAAAATGAGTTGATGAAGTTTCACCCAGAAGATGAAATCCGAGTTCATCTGCAGAACGTTCAAATATCAGATATTTGGTCGGCTCCGCAGTAGCCTCTAATTTATCTTTTGTCGGTTCCCATCTCAATCTGTACAATTTATTTTTTGTGCGTTGAATAGAGAAATTTTTTACAGGGAGAGGCTGCACCACAAATTTTCGGTCCTTTCTTTCTGAGACGAATCTTCCCAATGCCTTATATATGGACCTTCCGACTGAAAATCTGAAAGCCGGATCAAGAGCATACCACATATCCGCAAAATTCTGGTGGCTCATAAACTCTATCAGAGTCGTAGGCACTTCCGGCACTCTTGCTTCCACATAAGATTTATCCCACATTGATCTTCTTGTCCAGTTGGGTTCCCAAGTCTGACGGATGTCATTGACCATTTGCCGCATGACCATGTCTGTCAACGTTCTTGAATTTGAACGCGGCGTGCCGTCTACATAACTATCCCCACCATTTGTATAGTATATACCGAGCGTTCCGATAAATGAATCATCTGCTCTTTTTCCTGCATCCGAATGAAGAGCCATAGCAACATCAACGGGAATATTCAGACCATCTTTATCCGGCAATACCCGTGAGCCGCCTGCCAAATAATTTACCCAATGTCCTCTGGCTGTATAATCATCTTTATAATCGTCAGAACCATGATATGGTGAATAAATATATTCAGGCATTCCTGCCCACTGAAGCCAGTAACGAGCTCCTTCCAGGAAACGAGGAAGACCGGATACTTTAAAAGAAGGGGCATTCCCATTTCCTAAAGATGCCGGGGTAGGAGAGTCCGCAATTTTTGTCTCCGGGTTTTCATCCGGGATTGCTATGTTTTCGTCGTCATCATCATCATCGTCGTCAGAAGTCTGCATGGACTGGTCCGGTGTGGAAGGATCAAAATAAATATCGGAACGTCTCTGACTTCTCGCAATATTTCCCATACCTCCCCCAATTTTTATTGCATCTGCCGTTACCACTCTGTCATGTCCTTTCTTAGATAAATTTGAAAGGGTTACAATCGGTTCGCTATCACTGTATCCGGCTTCAAGAGGGAAAGTTCCTAAATAAATCCAGGTGCCTCCACCCATGGTCTGATTCACCCTAAATTCTCTTGAACCACCCGAATAGTTAACAGTGTAATGAGCGTCTTCTGTAGAGTTTGGCAAAGTTTTGTAACTGACGTATACTGCATATTCTCCATCTTCCGGAATATCAGCATACCAGGCAGCGACCGACGGTTTACCGGACAAAATGGTAGAAGTCTGTCTGTATGTCCCGTTCTCAAACGGATTTTCAGTATCCCGGAAATCAGGAAGATCGTAGATAAAGCCTTCTTCTTCACCGGTAATCCATTCACGAGAACCGGTCATCTCCTTATAATAAGGTTGAGAATAGACTGTACCATCTTCATTCGTATCATTATCTACGATCACCTCATTCTTATTGATATCTCTTTCCCGGGGGAGCATAACGTAGGCTCCGGCATTTTCCAGCATGGGAACTACATAAGGGAGAATGTAGCTCATAGTGTTGGTATCCTCAGCAATCTGAAATAACTGGGGACGCTGCCAGAGCCAAGCTCCCGTTGCAGGCTTGTAATATCTGCCGTGACTGTGCCAAAGAGCGACTATATCCCCTTCCATGCCTCGCTTGGCATTTACATACGGCTCAGCCGGATATACAAAGGGGGTATTTTTTCTATATTTTTCGGGTAATTTATCAATAGTCGTAATGTAGAAAGAATAATTCTTATCTTTCACATTAAGAGCCACATAATAATCTTTAATAGAATCAGGAAGAATAGAAGATATATGCTTACGCATGTCTGTAATCAGACTTCCTGTCACCGGGAGATATGTGAAATTTTCATTCAAAGCAACCTTTGCAGTTCTTGTGCGGCTATCGGTGCTGACACTATTTACCCTGAGACCTCCGGGATTAAGGTTTTTGGGCACCCAGGAAACAACTTCTCTGTTTACGAGAAGAGTAAGGGAGTCGTTAAGAATGGGATCTGCGGGGGGAGTATATTGCTTATGCTGGATAGAAGTAGTTTTTCTTATTTTTTTTGTGGTCCTTTTAGGCTTTTTAGATTTCGATGAAGCCGACGTTTTTGATTTGGATGTTATATTTCTTTTCTTTTTGGTAGTACCCTTAGAACCGCTTTTTTTCTTTTTTGCAACCTGTGAAGTTTTTGCCTTTCCTTTTTTTGGCGCACCGTCAGCGTCAATAACGCCGACAGTAGAAACAGAAAAAAGGAGAGCTCCAATTATGAAGGATATTTTTCTTATATTCATCAAAATATAATATTTAAGGATTAGAGATTCTGTCTGAACCAGTAGAATCAATTTATGTAGAATTACAAAATTATGAAAAAAGGCTCACACCGCAAATTAAAAATTGTTAAGACACAGAGTATTCAAAACATCGAGAGTTATATAAACTTTACACTTAATTTACT
>JAIDPA010000299.1 GCA_029062985.1 Muribaculaceae bacterium | reverse complement strand
GGGAGTGAAGCACCCCGGGGAGGGAAGTTGTCCCAACTTCCCGGCTGCGGCAAAACCGAAGCAATAAGGTATCATAACTTTCAATTTTCAATTTTCAATTTGAATGAGTGTCTGTTCCCCGCTCTCGCTTCCGCAAAAGAAATTACCTCTTGCCGACGGAGGGGAAGTTGGGACAACTTCCCTCCCCGGGGGTTTAAATTGAAAATTATTGCTCCGTTTTTGCCCCCACTTCCCCTGAGAGGGAAAAAACGGAGGGTTAGTGGCTTATTATTCAAGAAGAGTTTGGATGTCGGCGCGGAGTTGAGAGAGTGTGGGATGGTCGGCATCTGTCAGGACGTAACGGATTATTCCTTTTTTATCAGCAATGTAGACACGGGGAATGCCGACGGTTGCAAAAAGATTATATATCTGACGATCAGGTTGAGGAGAGAAAGGGATGGTCAGATTATTCTCAATCCAATAATTAATGATTGAGGATTCCTGTTCATCGCGGGCTATAGAGAATATCTCCACTTCAGGATTTTCCTTAAACTCATCATATAAGTTCTGATACAAGGGAAAAAACTCACGACAGTCTCCGCAGGAAGTGTTGAAGAATTCTATGACTGCCACTTTCCCCCTCAGAGAAATATCGGATAGGTGTTCTCCCGTATTCAGCACAATGGAGAAAGAGGGGAGCATATCGCCCCCCTCTACGCCTATATTTTTCGGCTGGTCTTCTTCCACACATGCAGAAAGAAGAATAGCGGTCAGAAAGATTACAAAAAGTTTGAGATGCATTTATTATTTCTGTTCTGATTCTGGAGCCTTATCAATCAAATCAAGGAAATCATCCAGTTTGGGGGTGATGATGATTTCCGTGCGGCGATTACGCTGCTTACCTACTTCGGTGCTATTGTCGCTGATAGGATTAAATTCTCCACGACCGGCAGCCGAAAGACGGTTAGGATTGATGCCGAATTTATTCTGAAGCACCTGCACGATTGAAGAAGCGCGGAGAGCGGAAAGGTCCCAGTTATTACGTATGTTTGTTTTGGAAATAGGAACATTATCGGTATTTCCCTCAACGAGGACATCGAAATCTTTATAATCCTTCAGTATCTTTGCAATTTTGGAAAGTGTCTCCATTGCGCGGTCGTTCACTTCATAACTACCGCTCTTGAAGAGCATATTGTCGGCAAGAGAAATATAGACCACTCCCTTTAATACTTTCACATCCACTTCCTTGAGTTCGTCAGTGCTCAAAGAGCGGGTCAGTCTGTTGGTAAGGGCGATATTCAGAGAATCGGATTTCGACTTAGCTTCGACAAGCTGCTTGATATATTTATTGGAGGCATTTATCTCATCCACAAGTTTAGCGATATTTACGCTTCCCTGCTGATTGGCAGCCATACTCTTGTCAAGAGTGTTCTTTATGTCGGCATAACCCTTCTTAAGCTCGCTGTTGGCTTGATTTGCAGCCTGGAGCTGGCTCTGGAGATTACGCGACTCAGCGTTACAGTTGATAAGTTCCTCACGGGTGTTTCCGTAGCTATTCTGCAGCTCGTTATATTGGTTCTGAAGTTCAGAAAACTTCTTGTTGCTGACACATCCCGTAGCTATTATGGCGCAAAGGGCAGCGTAGAAAAAGGGTTTGATTCTCATAATAAAAATATTTTGGGTAATAAAAATATTTTGGGTTAAACAATACATTTAAGTCAACTAAGATTCCTGTCGTTCTTTTCTCCAGCGCTGCATGATGTCATTGATTTTGGCATGTTCAATGAGAAAACCATCATGTGCGAATTTTGAATCCATCAATTCAAGACGCGAGCCCGGAATTGATTCAGCCAGTTCTTCAAGGCAGGCAGGCGGAAATAGAATGTCGGAATTGATTCCTATGACAAGAGTGGGAACTTTAATTCGGGATAAGGCTTTTTTAAGTCCTCCTCTTCCTCTTCCCACATCGTGAGAATCTCCGCTTTCACAAATCCTTACATAAGAATAAACATCAAAACGCCTACATAGTTTTTGACCTTGATATTCCTGATATGTCTGCACCTTGTGAAAAAAAGGATCCGGCTTATCTTCAGCATCCTTCTGACTCATATTGTAGGCAAATGGTCCGCGATAGCTTATTAGGGCGATTGAGCGGGCAGTAGCCAGTCCGTTCTGTGCAGCATCAAGACGCGGTTCGCCCCATGTAGGGTCAGTCCGGATTGCCATATACATAGACTTATTGAAAGCAGCGAGCCACGGACTGCAAGAGGAATCAGTGGCACAAAACATAGTGTTTTCAGCAATATCGGGATCTTCCACCATCCACTCAATGGCTTGGAATCCCCCTAAAGAAACCCCGATCATCTCATGAATTTTTTCAATGCCTAAGTGTCGGGCAAGCATTCTGTGAGCCTTCACCATATCCCGGATAGTAACTTTGGGAAAAGAGCCACACCATGGTTTCCCGGTAGCGGGGTTGATTGATGACGGACCTGTCGTCCCGTAGCAGGAACCAAGGACGTTTGCGCAAATTACGAAATATTTATCAGGGTCAAGGAATTTCCCTTTCTCCACTGTGTTGGGCCACCAGTCTGCAACGTCAGAATTAGCAGTCAATCCATGCATCACCCAGATGATGTTATTTCGTTCCGGATTCAGTGTCCCATACGTATCGTATGCGACTGTTAGATTGGGGAGAATTTCCCCTGATTCGAGCTGAAAGGGCTCCTCGGAAAAGTAATGATGTCTCATGTCAGAGTTATGAAGTTTGCCTCGTGGGATTTTATGGAATCCGAGGGCGGCAAATAATTTGCAAAGTTAATAAAAAAAGGTGTGATTCCTCACGGAGTCACACCTTTTTTAGGCTTCTATCCAAATAAAAAAGAACGACATTTAAATATTTGGATAGCAAGTCGCAAAGGTAATGGCCTTTGAGCCATAATTCCAATGTACCATTATTCAACCAAACATTCATCGGCTTTTTAAAGACAAAACCCTCATGTAGTTTATTAAAGCCGATGGTCTCGACACAGGCGTCGCGCCTTCATCTCGACATAACTTTGTCGGTAGAGCCTCCCGGAGCCACCATCCTCGCGGTCAGTAGCCACAGGTGAAGATAATATCCCACCGGATGGTGTTTATCCATTCAGTGCGATTTCCTTTATTTATCTTTTGTGTTTGCTCTACTTGACATTGCAAAATTAATCATTTGTTTTGATATTTCAAATATTTTTGGAATTATTTTGTTAAATTCTTGTTTTTATTCCCTATTAGGATGATTATACTAATAAATTCTAACATTTGATTAATATATTAGTTCTGGCTTTTTGGAATATTCCCTTATTGTTTTGCTTGACAATTGTTGCTTATATCTGTTATGCAACCCACTACCCTTTATTCTCAATGAGGTTGGAGATATTTCTTTTTATTGCTAAATTCGCATCATCATTGAGGCAAAGGGCTTTTGCCTCCACCTTATAAATTTCTATTATTATGGATAACATAGCTCGGGCGGTCAGCCGTCGTTTGAATATTGAATACAGAAAGGTTGAAGCAACTCTCCGTCTTTTGGAGGAGGGGGCGACAGTCCCTTTTATCAGCAGATATAGAAAAGAACGCACTGGTTCCCTTGATGAGGTGAGCATACGTGAGATAGAATCAGCTGCTAAAGCTGAAAAAGATATTCTCGCAAGAAAGGAGGTAGTCAAAAGAAATATTGAAGATGCCGGAGCCTTGACTGAGGAACTGGAAGCCAGAATAAATGAAGCTGCCTCCATGACTGAAATTGAGGATATTTATGCACCCTATAAACCTAAAAAGAGAACACGAGCCACAATTGCCAGAGAGAAAGGACTTGAACCTTTAGCCAAAATGATTATGGCAGGAAATATATCTGACTGTGAATCTGCGGCTGCCCGATTTGTAGGCAAAAAAGGAGTTGAAGATTGCAATGAGGCTCTGTCCGGGGCAAAAGATATAATTGCAGAGTGGGCGTCAGAGTCAGTCAGACTGAGGAACATCACCCGAAATTCCTATAACCGTTATGGCGGACTGTCGGCGGCTGCCGTGAAAGGGAAGGAGAAAGAGCTTCAGGCATCTCCATTTGCCGGTTATGATAATTTCTCGCGTAATCTCCGTCGGGTTTCTTCTCATCAGTATCTTGCGTTAAGGCGAGCTGAAAGAGAAGGTCTCGTCAAGGTGAAATTTTTTATCGAAGATGCATCTGCCCTTGAGGATGCACTCCGCAGGGCTTTTGTCCCTCGGGGAGCGAGTCGAGCCTGTCAGGAAGTCATATCAGACGCCGTGGCAGATGCTTCCGGGCGTTTGCTCCGTCCCTCAATAGAGAATGAAGTTGCATCTTCAATGAAATCAGATGCAGATAAAGTGGCAATTGATATTTTTGCTGATAATCTAAGGCAGCTTCTCCTTGCTTCTCCTCTGAAAGGAAAGAATGTGCTTGCGATTGATCCCGGTTATCGTACCGGATGTAAGGTGGTCGCGCTTGACCGTCAGGGAAAACTTCTGGAAGACAGCGTGATTTTCCCTGTACCCCCTCGGCTGGATCTGGATGGAGCAAGATGTATTGTCGAGAGGCTTATAAAGAAGCACGGACTGGAAGTTGTGGCGCTTGGAAACGGAACTGCCTCTCATGAAACTGAAAAATTCCTTAAGGAAAGCGGTCTGATAGAGAAGTCGAGAATATACGTTGTGAGTGAAGATGGGGCGTCGGTCTATTCAGCTTCAGATATAGCCAGAAAAGAGTTCCCTGATAAGGATGTTACGGTGAGGGGTGCTGTCTCAATTGGCAGACGTCTTATTGATCCTCTTGCTGAATTGGTGAAGATTGATCCTAAATCAATTGGAGTGGGGCAGTATCAGCATGATGTTGACCAAAATGAACTCAGGAATGCCCTTGACTACACCGTGATGAGTTGTGTTAACGCTGTCGGGGTTGATGTCAACACTGCCTCTGAGAAACTATTGTCATACGTTTCAGGAATCGGTCCTTCATTGGCTGCGAATATTGTGGCTTATCGTTCTCAGAACGGAGATTTCAGTTCACGACAGGAACTGAAGAAGGTCGCAAGATTAGGACCGAAGGCTTTTGAGCAGGCAGCCGGGTTCCTCAGAGTGCCGGGAGGAAAAGAACCTCTTGACAACACAGGCATTCATCCTGAAAGCTACGGGGTGGTCAAGGCTATGGCTTCCATGCTGGGAGTTAAGACCAATCAACTATCTGCCAATAATGAATTGCTTGATAAAATTGATACTCATGCATTGGCTAAACAGGGAATTGCCGGCATCGAGACAGTCAATGATATTATCACTGAATTAAGGAAACCGGGGAGAGACCCGCGTGTCGACGGTGATAATGAGGCTTTTGTGCCCGGGGTTGAAACATTTGATGACCTCCGGGTAGGAATGGTGGTCCCGGGGGTCATCAATAATATCACAGCATTTGGAGCTTTTGTAAATCTCGGCATCAAGGAGAACGGTCTTATCCATATCTCGCAGATGTCGCGCCGCAGGATTCAATCAGTGGGGGAAGTTCTCAAACTGGGTCAGAAAGTTGATGTGAAGATAGTGGAAATTGACTCTCTACGGCATCGTATCGGACTCTCCCTCCTGTTGTAATCAGATTGCTTCCCTACGGATTTTATCATAATCGTCGTAGCCCCGACGTATTGACGGACGGACCACCCATCTCTGAATACAGTATGCGGCGACTCCGTAGATGGCTGCCAGCAGCCATAACATGCGGTAGCCCGTGGCTTCCTGAGAGATAGAAGCTCCATTTGTATTCATTCTTATAAAGCCTTCCACTCCCCATGTGGCAGGGACAGCGTCGCTTATGAATTTCCAGAACGGAGACATTGCATAGCGGGGCCAGGTGAGTCCTGAGAGGAACAGAAACACAACGGAGGTGACTACCCAGAGGACAAAGACGGATTCCCGTTCCCACACAATCCCTTGGAGACAGAAGCCTAATCCTGCGCTTGCGATTATCATAGGCACGAGATAAGTGATAATCCCTCCGAAATCTCCTGCCATCGGGAAGGAGAACATGAGGGGCACGTAATGCACGAGATATATGATAGGCACTATAAGGATAGTGATGTAGCATAGCATTTGCCCGAGCATAGTCATCAGAACGCTCGGTTCTTCATTCACTCCGTCATACCCGATTAAGGAGGGGCGTTCGCGTTTGGCGCCTCCAGCCATACCCGTAGCCAGAATTATGCATTGCTGCAGGATAAGGATGAGCACTCCGGGCATGATGAAAGAGTCGAAACCGCTCTCAATATTTCCCATTGAGATATTCTTTATCGGCATGAGGTCGCCGTCTGTAATAGTGGTCGCAAGGGGTGCTATCTCATCGATTTTCTCAGTAAGGATATCAGCCCCCATAGCCTGAGAGAGATTAGTCGCCGCCATCAGGAAACCACGATAGCGCAGCAGAAGACTTGATTCACAGAAGATGGTCGCATTTGCCTGATTTCCCTCGACTACATTCCGTTCGAAGCCCTCCGGAATTTCCATAATCGCATAGCATTTGTGGGAATCCATCGCTCGGCGTGCCTCTGCCATGTCGGGAGCATAACCGATGACCCATGCTTCCTGAGTGGCATCAATATTTCGTGTCATCTCGCGGCTGAGGGAAGTGCGGTCATGATCGACAACCACCAATCTGACATCTCTCACCTGCTCCGGATTATAAATCAAAGAGTAGATTATAGGATAACCGATAGGAAGGAAGATAAGGAAAAGCATTATGCCGACATCTCCCAATATAAGCTTAAATTCCCGGCAATAGACCGTGAAGAGCTGATGTAAATATTTCTTTATGAAACCAAACATAGTGAAGACGAAGAGTTTAGGGGGCATAGACCGGTTTTGCCATATTCCTCTTTATATTCCATAACATTGTGAAGGGAAGGAGCATAAAGATTATGTAGGCGACAAACCATATTCGAGAATAATATATATGTATGCCATTCAGAGCCTGGTCAATATATATTAAGAAATTGTAGCGGGTCGGCAGAATCCAGCTGAATATTCCGATTGCGCTGTACATACTTTCCACCGGGAAGGAGAAGGCTGCAATTGAGAAAGACAGGATGCCTATGAGCGCACTGACAGAGAGCGACATGCGCAGATTAGGCAAGACTCCGAAGAAAAACAGTCCGAATCCCTGGCAGGCAAGCACGAACATCAATTCTGAAAGAGTGATCCAAAACCATGAGCCATGCATAGGATATCCGTTGATTTTGAATAGCCATGATTCCATGAAAAAAGCTATCACCCACCATATTATAGTCTGCGGGAGGAGTTTGGCAGCTAACGCCTTAATGATTGAGCCGTCTGCCATGGCAAGCAGCTTGCGGGATGTGCCGTATTTTATTTCCTGTCCGAGGCTGAAGCAGGTGACCAGCAGAATCATCAGCTGAAGCACACACGGGATGAACGAGTTACACAGATAGACCGCATAGTTAAGTCCGGGATTATGTATGGCACGCGCTGAGATATTTACAGGCTGCATCAGAGGGACTACTTCGTTTTCGGTTGCCCCCACTGATTCGAGAACATTCAGCGCTATCCCCGCTTTTGTATACAGGGCAGTGGTCTTGAATGTCTTGAACAACAGACTTGCAGGCACGTAATAGGTCATATTCGTATAGAAGGTAATCACCGGTTTGCGTCCGGCAAGAAGATCCTGCTGAAAATTTTCCGGTATCATGAAGAAACCGAATATCTTCCCTTCCTGCATCAGGTGTCGTGCCTCAGTGTAGCTGTTGCAGTCTTCCGTAAGGTCAACGAGCTGCATTCCTGCCAGATTCTGAGTAATGCCCCTTGACATTGCTGAGCCGTCTTTATCTATCATGGCGGCAGGCACCTTTATGGGCAAACCGTTTTCCATCAGCCCGGAAAGGAACATGAAGCAGAATAAGGGCAGGATGAAGAAGGCAGCCCAATATATAGGACGCCTCACAATCTGAAGCACGCTTCTGATAAAAATGGCTTTGAATCCTTTTTTCATAAGCTTTTTCCTGCTTGTTTATAGGGAGTTCATTGCTCGAGTATCACAGACATGCCCGGGCGAAGATTATCAATTTTCTTAACAGGGCGAGCCTTTACCTGGAATGTGCGGGCATCGAAATCACCGGTTGATTTGGTTGCCTGCCAGTTGGCATAAGTGCCGAGGTCACGGATGTAGAACACCTTTGCTTCTGTGTGTATATCAAGGGCAGGAACATAGACCTTAATCGTTTTGCCGAGCTGAATATCTTTCAGGAGAGTCTCCCTTATGTTGAATACAACCCAGTGGTCGTCTTTCTGCAGCGACATGATAGGAGCGCCGGTAGCCACAAGTTCGGATACGTTCGGATAGACATCGGTGATTTCTCCGTCGCAAGGAGCAACCAGATACTGATCTTCAAGAATAGCCTGCACCTCTTTGACACTTCCCTTTGCAACATTCACCATTGCCTGAGAAGCTAACTTATCTTCTCTCTGCGCACCGGCTTTTGCCAGATCATACTGACTTTTGGCAGCCGCTTCGCCGGCTGTAGCCGCATCATAGGCAGCTTTAGCCTCATCGCGTTTCTGCTCGCTGACAACGCCTTTTTCATAGAGGTTCTGCATTCGCTGATAGGTCTTTTTAGCAATTCCTGTGGCAGCCTGCGCCTGTTTCCATATTTCCATCGCGCTGTTTATTATCTGGCTGCGTGTGCCGGCATCTACTCTTGCATTTGTGGCAGCTGCCGCATCTTCCATTGCCTGTGCCTGTGCCAGACGTGCATCAATGAGAGAGGAATGAATACGGACAAGAGTATCACCTGCCTTTACATGAGTTCCCTCTTCCACATAAATTTCAGCCACTCTGCCCGGGAGTTTACCGGATATTCTTACTTCTGTCGCGTCCGCCTGACCCTGCACTGTGTCGGGTCCCTGCTTAATAGCGAGGAATCCGAAGATGGCGAGTCCGGCGATTACGAGCAATACTATCACGATAGTCAGGATGAGGGTGCGGTCTTTTGCCGACACCGCATCTTTATCAGTTGTAGCCTTAAGATTTATATCAGGTTGATTCTGGGGAGTCTGAAGTGTAGCCATAATATTTTATTTCAGGTTTTTATAAACGAAAATTATTCTGAATAATCGGAGAAGAGGATTTATTATATTTTGTTGGGAATTCTGACCATAAGGTCAGAAGAATGCCTTTCCGGTCAGTAAATAAGTTTTCCAAGCACTTTGGATAGATAAGTCTGACAGAGACGAATACCTATTTCAGCATCTATTTTTTCTGAATTGGCAGCCAGCCATGCAGTCTGTGCGCCGATGACATCATTTGTGGTGAGCACACCCTCTTTGAAACCGAGTTCAGCCTGGCGCATGTTCTCATCAGCTTTCTTAAGATTGGTGACTGTCATGTCGTAGGTCTTCTTGGCTTCATCAAAACTGAACTGAGCCTGACTGACTTGAAGCGACACCTTCTCTTCCAGATCTTCCAGCATGAGACGCTGAGCGTTGGTCTGAGCTTTAGCAGCGCGATAACGGTTATAGTCGCCTTTCCAATGCCAGATGGGCACTGTAAGAGTCGCACCCACTGAGAAACCGCCGCCAAATCTTTTCTCAAAACCGTCTATGACGTTAGGATTCGAGAAGGAATATGCACCCACAAGAGCTATTTTGGGAAGCATTTCTCCTAAAGCAAGTTTTTCACGACTTTGCAGCATATTGATGCCCTGACGCACAATCTCAAGATCCTGACGTTTGGCATATACATCCTCCATATTTGCAGCGGGAGCCGGAATTGCTTCTCCTGCACGTTTCAGTTCTTCATCCTGAAGCTCCATCTTTGTGTTCACGGGTAAACCGCAAAGCTGAGCAAGAGCCATACGGGAAAGTGTAAGGCCGTTGTCGACTTTTGTGAGAGCGATTTTTGCCTCATTGAGTTTCACTTCCACAGTCAGAAGGTCGCTGCGTGTCGCCACTCCCTCATCAAGCATTGCCTGGACATCGTATCTGAGAGTATCGACAAGATTGACAAAACTTTCGGCAAGCTGTTTTTTCTCTTTCAGGGAGACTACGAGCCAGTAGGCTTCATCTACGGCATACACAACATCCTGGGTCAGACTGTTGCGGGAGGCTTTCGCAAGTTTTTCTCCAAATCCGGCAATTTGATTGAGAGCCCTGATCTGTCCGCCCATGAATATCGGCTGGGTGACGGTTACTGCTCCCGCAAATACGTTATGTATGTCATAACTCATTGCCTCTTTAGGAATCACTGCCACTTCCGTAGGGATATAGCTTCCTGTTGCAGGGTCTTTTATGGGGACTCCGTTAGCATCCTTAAGGATATTGTAATTATATTTCTGGGTTGCGGGGTCAAAGCTCATTGTAGGTAATTTAGCGTCTTCCCCGAGAAGCTTTATCTCATTCTGATTATACATATAGGTGCCCGTGAAATCAACACCGGGCAGGTAGGCGGCATGGGCGGCTTTCCTATAATACTCCGCGCTACGGATATTTTCTTCCGCCATACGGATGGTCTTGTTATTCTTTACAGCCATATTCCGGCAAGAATCCAGAGATACGGATGCAGAGGCGCTGCCTGCTAAGGCTGCAATAGATATAAACAAAAAGATTTTCTTCATAAATCATTAGATATGTGGAACGCGGGGGAGACGGTCGTGGAATGCTGATAATTTACTTCTCCCATATAGATAATACAAAATAATGATAAAATTGTTTAAATTTAGTTTTCGTCGGATGTTATGTGCAGTCCATGCGCAGTAGGAAAATTCTACTTTCATCATGTCTCTTCCCTTGAATCCGAATCCTTATTTTCATCTTAAATGGAGCTTGGAGAACTCAAGTAGAAAATTATGTATGGTTGATGAGTCAACCATTTCAGACTGGCGGTTGTTATATAAGTGAAGTTATGAAAAAAGAAAATATGACATACGAAACTCCTTTTTTAGGATGTCTGGTAGGGGCAGCTTTCCAGAAGCTTACATCTGAGTTGGAAATGGCGCTCAAAGCTTATAGCCTTAACATTTCTGCCTCGGAATATATGGTGCTGAGAGCTCTGTTCACCTCCGACGGACTCCAGCAATGTCAGATTGCCGAGATGGTAGGAAAGGATAAGGCTGCTGTCTCCAGATGTGTGGCAGCGCTTGTGAAAAAGGAACTTGTGCGCTCTGAACAGGTGAGCTACAAATGTTGTAAGGCGTGGCTTACAGAAAAATCTCTGGCTCTGAAACCTCAGATTATGAATATTGCATTCGAACGCCATAAAGCTTTGCTGAATCTTGCTTCTGATTCGGAAATTCAGGGGTTTATAAGCGTACTGAATAAAATAGTAAAGGATTCATAAAAGCAAGCTCGGGGCTCAAGGTATTCTGAGAATTCACAAAACTCACAAAACTCACAGCCCAACTAAAGGCTGTCATATTTTCAATTTAAATTTATTGAACGTATTAACCTTAACCAAAATAAAAGAAAGGAATAATTATGATGACTATAACCATTTGGAGCGACTTCGCCTGTCCTTATTGCTATATCGGCGAAACACGTCTTACACAGGCTATTGAAGAGTTGGGAATGACTGATAACGTGAAAATTGATTTCAGAGCATTTGAACTTGATCCGACTACATCCAAGAAGGTGGTGTCTTCAACACCTGAACGTTTTGCTAAGAAATATGGTCTGAGTCTGGCAGGCGCAGAGCAGCAGATTGAGCAAATTTCGGAATTGGGTCGTGAACTCGGAATTGATTTCCGTTATGCCACAACTCAATATAGCAATACGTTTGATGCCCACAGACTTATGAAGCTTGCTGAGGATAAATACGATTATAACACAGTGAAGCGTCTCAATAACCTTCTTTTTGATGCATATTTCACAAAGAATCTTGTTCTTGCAGAAGAAAGCGTGCTTTTGGCTGTCGCTAAGGAAGCAGGCATGGATGAGAAGGAGGTTGCAGAAATGCTCAAGAGCGACCGCTATGCCGACGATGTGCGTTTTGATGAACGCGAGGCTCAAATGAGAGGTGTGCGCGGTGTGCCTTATATGGTGTTCAATGGTGAATTTGCAGTGCCCGGAGCGATGTCACTTGAGGGTATGAAGTCGGCTCTGCAAAGGGCGGAAAGCCGCATCAAGGAGGCAGAGAAAAAAGCAGCTGAGGATGGTGAACGTCCACACGTATGCGGACCTGACGGATGTCAGCTTGTATGATTTATTAGGTGGTTTGGGAATTAGGTGGTTTGGGAATTGGGTGGTTTGGGGAGTTTATTTAAGGAGACAGAATTATGATAAAAGAACTTCAGGTGCAAGGTGTCTTTGCTGAAAACACCTATTTCTATATTGATGACCATACCCGTTCCGGTTTTCTTATTGACCCGGGGGCACAGGCAGGGTTGATTTATGACGTAATCCGGCGTAATGACTGGAAGATTGAGAAGATTTTACTTACTCACGGACATTTCGACCACTTCGGAGCTGCCGAGATATTGAGAGAGAAACTTGGTGCGCCGATATATATCTATAGTGAGGAAGCTCCCTATCTTAACGATACGTATCTTAACCTCAGCGGAAATTCCGCAAATCCTGTCAGGATTCTTCATTATGAAGAGCTTTACGATGGAGAGATAATCCGATTAAAGGCTCATTCAGGCTTTCTCCTTAAAGTGATTCACACACCGGGGCATACACCGGGTTCGGTCATCTTCTATTCGCCGAATGATAAGGCAGCGTTCGTAGGGGATACGCTATATCAGCATGGTCCCGGTCTGACTAATTTCCCGGGTGGAGACAGAAGGATGCTTGAAGAGTCAATTCTCAACAAAATCCTGACTCTTCCTGATGACACTGTGCTTCTTTCAGGGCACTCCTCCCCAATTACTGTCGCCCGGGAAAAACGTTTATTGTTAAGATAAAACAAGATATTCATAATTGAAAAAATATGTCGGCTGCAAATAAATTCTCATCTTTTGTTGTCAATGGGCATCCTGTAAAAAACAGGTTTATAAGAAGTGCCACCAATAGTCATCTCGATAACACTGACGGCACAATAAGCGAAGCGGAAATTCAGATGTATGAAGCCTTGGGAAAAGGAGATGTCGGAACGATTATAACCGGACATTTCAGTGTCTCTCCCGATTTAAAATATAGGGCTGATATTGCTCAGCCTTCCATCGGGAATGATGAGGCACTCCCGGGACTGACTCGTGTGGCTGAGACTATTCATAAATATGGAGCGACGGCGATAGCTCAGATTTCGCTTGCCGGTCCCAAGGGATTGACTCCATTTGATTTCAATGAATTGTCGACAGATGAGATGAAGAAGATTGGCGATTGGTTTGTCGAAGGAGCTTTACGTGCGAAAAGAGCCGGGTTCGATGGGGTGCAGGTGCATGTAGCCCATTGGTATTTGCTTCAGGCTGTAGTAAATCGTGATCTTAACCATCGCACTGATTGTTACGGAGGTTCGGACGAGAACCTGATTCGTCTGCCTAAAGAAATTGTTGAGAATATACGAAGACAATGTGGTGAGGATTTCCTGATATACGTGAAAATGAATGCTCACAACACTTCGGATGGTATTGACGATTACCCTCTTTTGGCATATTATGCAGATACACTCGTCAGCAGTGGGGTGAACCTTGTGGAAATAAGCGGTTCGGATTTCACACGTCAGACACGTCAGGCAGAATGTTACTATCTTGATGCCGTCAGATACCTGCGAAATCGTTTCCCGGAGATGGTGTTATCACTCGTTGGAGGAATTTATTCCGAAGACTCCATCGACAAAGTCCTGCAGACCACAGATTTTGTCTCGCTATCACGCACGTTACTCACTCAGCCCGATTTTATTATTAAGCTGAAAAATGGAGAAGCCACTAAATCAAGGTGTATCCATTGCAATAAATGTTTTGAGATATTTGCAACAAAGTATGAACGTTGTGTTTTCGGACCCGTTATTCCGAAGCTTGAAGAGACTTTCCGGCAATAGTCATAATTCTTAAATTTAACTCCCGCAATAGCAGCTACGGTCAAAGGTAGGCGCTATTGCGGGTTATCTTTTGATTAATATTTTTCTGAGGGAAGTTTTTCTCCATTGACAACTGCAAAGGGAAAATCCCTTCGGCGGGTAATTTGGCTTATTGAGGTTTATTGGCTAACTTTGCAGCCGGAAACTGAACAAAGCCTTATTCATGAAAGGAAAGACATTCATACGCAAATTTACGCCTGAGTCCTATATTCAGTCATATAAAAGCCTGATTCGTCTGGGTGTTCCTGTGCTGATCACTCAGCTTGGCGTTATTGTCGTGAATTTTGCTGACACGATGATGGTCGGAGCTTACGGGCTTAACGAATTGGCAGCCTCAGCTTTCGTCAACAGTCTGTTCGTCGTGGTGATAGTGATGCTTATGGGCTTTGCCGGCGGCGTTACCCCTTTGATTGGTGCGCTCTACGGACGTGGAGAACATGAAGAGGGAGGCAGAATGCTGCGCGGAGCCTTGCAGGTGAATATATTTATGTCTGTGGCATTCACTTTCATCATGGCAATCCTATATTTCCACCTTGACAAGTTCGGTCAGGATGAGGAACTTCTGCCGATAGCAAGGGAGTATTACCTGATTATTCTCTTCACTCTCATTCCGATGTCGGTGTTCAACTGCTTCCAGCAGATGGCAAACGGAACGACCGACACTGCCACTCCGATGTGGATCATACTCTTTTCCGATGTATTGAATATTATAGGCAATTATCTTCTGATTTTCGGAAAACTCGGGTGTCCCGAACTCGGATTGACAGGAGCGGGGATAAGCACCCTGATAGCCAGGACTGCCGGAGCGGTGATAATTGTTGCGGTTGTCGGCAAGCGGAAACGCTACAGGCAATATTGGGAGGCGCTCATCAATTCCGGTGCGGGAGAGAAGCGGAGAATGAAAGTCTGGACCACCTCATATCCCCTTATGATTCAGAGCGGAGTGGAGTGTGGTCTTTGGGCATTCGGAGCAATTGTGTGCGGATGGTTTGGAAAAATCCAGCTTGCGGCATATCAGGTGATGAACACGATAGCACAATTAGGCTTCATGACATACATGGGATTCGGATGGGCTACCTCGATTCGGGTGGCAAACTTTATGGGAGTGAACGATTATGCCGGCATAAGGAAAATCACTAATGCCGGACTCCATCTGGTCCTTACGCTTGCCACATTAGCCTCAATCATCTTTTTCTTCTTTACGGAGCCGCTTGTCCATTTATTTACCCCTGAGGAGGAGGTTGCATTGGCAGCCCTGCCCTTAGTGGCGCCATTGATTCTTTATCAATACTGTGACGGAGCCCAGCTCACTTTTGTAAATGCCCTGCGAGGCACATCGGAGGTGAAGCCTCTTCTATGGATTTCCATAATCAGCTATATTGTTGTCGGGATTCCTTTCCTTCTGCTTCTTGCATGCGGATTCCATCTTGAAGCGGAAGGGGTCTATTTCAGTTTCTCGGGAGCTCTGACAATGGCAACGATATTATTGGTGGTCGCTTTCAGGAGAGTATTGAAGAAAAAGGAGGTTGGAATTTAATAAATGACGCATTGTTAAGACACTTTAATACTAAAAATTGTGATTTATCAATTAAAATATCTTACTTTGCATTTCGTAAACATTATCAGAAATAAAAATGGGAAAAATCATTGCAATCGCCAATCAAAAGGGTGGTGTCGGAAAGACTACCACCGCATTTAATCTTGGGGCATGTCTGGCAGCCGACGGAAAGAAGGTGCTCCTCGTAGATGCCGACCCACAGGCGAATGCGACTTCAGGACTGGGTGTCAATCCTGATGATGCAGAGCTTTCCATCTACGAATGTCTTGTTGACGGAGCAGACGCACACGCAGCTGTTGTGCCGACTTGTATTGACGGACTCGGACTTATTTGCTCCCGTATAGATCTGGTTGGTGCTGAAGTGGAATTAATGAACAGGCGCGACAGGGAGAAAGCTCTTTCAAAAGTGCTTGAGCCCCTTAAAGATGACTATGACTTTATTCTGATTGACTGCAGCCCTTCTCTGGGAGTGATCACTGTCAATGCTCTTTCTGCAGCTGATTCAGTGATAATTCCGGTGCAGGCTGAATATTTTGCTCTTGAGGGGATTTCGCAATTGCTGAATACAATTCGTATTATAAAGAGCCGTCTGCGCCCCTCGCTTGAGATTGAAGGCTTCCTGTTGACTATGTATGATGCCCGTCTGCGCCTTGCAAATCAAATATTTGAAGAGCTGAAAGGCCATTTCGGCGACATGGTGTTCACTACGGTGATACCCCGAAATATAAAGCTTTCCGAATCGCCCAGCCACGGTCTTCCCGTGATTCTTTATGACCCGGAGAGCAGAGGCTCAATTGCCTACAGTCAGCTCGGAAAAGAACTTATTGCCAGAAACAGGCGAAAAAAAGCATGATTCCATCTACAACTTATTTAAAGAATGGCTTTGAAAAGAAATGCATTGGGCAGAGGGCTTGATTCCCTTATCTCAATGAACGAAATACAGACCGGCGGTTCGTCTGCCATAAATGAGATTGAGGTTGACCTTATCTTCCCCAATCCGGAACAGCCACGGCGCACTTTCGATGAGGAGACACTTGAGGAGCTGGCAGCATCAATCAGGGAGCTGGGAGTGATTCAGCCTCTTTCTCTCCGGGATTCAGGCGACGGCACCTATCAGATTATTGCCGGCGAAAGACGCTGGAGAGCCGCCAAGCTTGCCGGGGTCAGCAGTGTGCCCGCCTACGTCCGTACGGCATCCGATTCTGAAGTGACCGAGATGGCTCTTATAGAGAATATCCAGCGTGAGGATCTGAATGCTATTGAAGTGGCGCTCGCTTTCAGAAAACTTATCGATACCTACAATCTTACTCAGGATCGACTATCTGAGCGTCTGGGGAAGAAAAGAGCCACAATTGCAAATCATCTCAGGCTGTTAAAGCTTCCGGCGGAGATTCAGCTCGGTCTGCGCGACCGCAAGCTTGACATGGGGCATGCCCGCGCTCTTCTCTCAGTGACCGACCCTAAAGAGCAATTGAAGCTGTATAATATGATTCTTAAGGAGGGTCTCACTGTGAGAAAAGTGGAAGAACTGGCTCGTGCAGCTTCCGACCCCGATTTACCGACTCCCTCAAAGGCACCGGCACGTGATTTAGGGCATTTTGATGCCTTCGCCAATGACCTTGCTTCATATTGTCCCACTCCGGTCAAATTTTCCCGCAGAGCTGACGGGAAAGGATCAATAACATTTAAGTTTGCCTCCGATGAGGAGCTGTCGCGACTCGTGGAGCTTTTCGAAAAGATGAAAAGCTGACGAAGACGAAACTACCTAAATGATGAAGCCTTATATGAGTGTCATATCCAAACATATCCCCCTGCAAAGTGTTTCGGCAGTATTGTTTTTCTCCATTATTCTGTTTTTCCCTTTTCTGAGCAAAGCTCAGAACCCGGGCGACTCTACGGTGTATCTTGATGCAGAGATGATGGTCAGAGAGCCTCTTGCCCCGGGTCTCGAACCCGGAGATACGGTTCAGACAGTTGTTACTGCCGACGGTTTGCCATACGGTCTTGACGGAAAGAAGGAATTTAATCCCTCTCCGACAAGGGCTGTCTGGATGTCTGCACTTTTTCCCGGTCTGGGACAAATCTATAATCGCCGTTACTGGAAGCTACCCATTATTGTCGGCGGTTTCATGGGGCTTGGCTATGCGACAAGCTGGAACAACAACCAGCTTTCGGACTACACACAGGGATATCGCGACATTATGGATGATGACCCTTCGACTAATTCATATATGAATTTCTTCCCCCCGACTACGTCTGAATCTGATCTTGACAAGACTTGGCTGGCAAACACCCTTAAATCACGTCGTGATTTTTACCGGAGAAACCGCGACCTCTGCATAATATGTTGCGTAGGGCTTTATCTGCTTTGCATGATTGATGCATACGTGGATGCTTCGCTTGCGCATTTTGATATTTCTCCTGATCTCTCAATCGACTGGAGCCCGGCTCTGATTGTAAATCCGACTGACCGTAAGGTCAGCGCCGGTATTAACTGGGCTTTCAATTTCTAACCTCTCCCAAAATCTGAAGTAATGAAAAGACAACTGCTCATCGCCTTTTTAGCTGCCTCTTCTCTGGTGGCTTTTGCGAAAAATGAAAAGAAACAGAATGTGCTTGATCTCAAGCACAGTATCACTGACAACTCGATTGTCTATCCTGAATCTTTTGAAAACGACACAAGAAAAATTCAGGAGAGCTGGTTTTTGAAGAATTATACTGCGACCGATACCCGATATGAGACGGAGCCGGATGCCGAAGTGTCGGATGCAGAGATGACAAAAAGACTGAATGCTCTGCCGACGGTTATTGAAATGCCTTATAATCAGGTGGTGCGCAGTTATATTGACCGTTATACAAAAAAGGGGAGAGCTCAGGTGGCATCCCTTCTCGGTCTGAGTCTGTATTATATGCCTATATTCGAGCAGGCTCTTGAAGAACAGGGCTTGCCTCTCGAACTGAAATACCTTCCTCTGATTGAATCCGGACTTAATCCGAACGCCGTATCCAAACATGGAGCTGCCGGACTCTGGCAATTCATGCTCGGCACAGCCAAGGGTCTCGGAATGGAAGTCAATTCATTGGTGGATGAGCGCCGTGACCCCTATGTCGCTTCTGAAAGAGCGGTGTCATATCTGAAAGATCTTTATTCTGCCTATGGCGACTGGTCGCTTGCGATTGCTGCATATAATTGCGGACCCGGCACAGTCAATAAGGCTATCCGCAGAGCAGGTGGCGATCCTAAAAGCCATGATTTCTGGTCGATTTATTCCTATCTCCCCGAGGAGACAAGAGGGTACGTTCCGATGTTTATCGCTGCCAATTATGTGATGAACTATTATCCCAAGCATAATATTTCTCCCGTGCTTCCCGTGAAGCCGCTCGTGATGGATACTATCCAGGTCGGAGAAAGAATCCACTTCAATCAGATATCAAAGGTGATTGATATTCCGGTTGAGGAACTCCGCATATTGAATCCTCAGTTTCGTGCGGATGTAATTCCCGGGACACCGGAGTCTCCCTATACTCTCATCCTTCCTTCCCAGCAGATTCATGCCTATCTTATGAGCGAGAATGATATCCGTAACTTCGAGGCAGAGAAGTATAGCAAAAGGGGAGTGGTTGAACCCGGAGATGCTCCTGCTGATGCTATGGCAGCTGTTGAAGACACACCAATATGGCCCGAAGATAACAATGAGGCAGAGGAGACATTGGCAGCCGCTAAGTCACGCAATGGAAATAAGTCGCTTGTAGTGCATAAAGTCGTGGCAGGCGAGACTCTCTCTTCAATTGCCGACAGATATGGAGTGACAGTAGCTGAAATCAAACGTAGCAATAATCTGCGCAGGAATGCTGTCAGAGTCGGTCAGCAGCTCCGCATATCTTCCGGCACTCCTCAGGCTGTGATGGAGAATACGGTGGCAACAGTGACGGGCAAAAATCAGCAGTCTGCACGCAGTGCGCGTCAGCAGAAGGAGGCTAACGCACAGCAGCAGAAACAGACAAAACAGAAAGCACAGTCAAAGCCGGCTGCCCCTGCCACCCATAAACTGAAAAATGGCGATACTCTCTCTTCTCTTTCAAAGAAATATGGAGTCAGTGTGGCTGAACTGAAGAAAGCTAACGGAATGACCAACGACAATCTGCGTGCAGGAGAGACAATCAAAATCCCTGTAAAGGGAGGTGCGGCTTCCGTGAAATCTTCATCAAAGGGAGGCAGGAAGGCTTCTGCATCCAAGTCATCCTCAAAGAAATCATCATCTAAAGGCTCTTCAAAGTCTTCATCCAAAAAGAAGAGAAGATAAAGCGGTTTTTCTCCAAGGATATAAAAAACTCCTGCCTGTGCAATTCAAATTCAAATCACAGGCAGGAGGTTTTTATTTTAATACATCAATAGGAATTTTCAGGGAAATCAGTTGCAGCCGCAGGAACCGCTTCCGCAGCCATCCGAACAGTCACCGTCGGAGCCGCAGCCTCCGCCACAACCTCCGCAGCAACCTCCCTGAGGATGGAGTTCTTCAGGAGTGGCATCTCTGACTTCATCAATTTCTCCTTCGTATCTGACAGTCAGTCCTGCAAAAGGATGATTGAAGTCCATTTTGATTTTGTCGCCGATTTCGACCACTTCACCTTCCACACGATAACCTTCAGCTGTCATCATGGGGAGCTTTGCTCCGACTTTCACCTCTTCTGCAAGCTCTCCATCACGCATGAAAATTTCCTTATCGAGTTCAATCAGGAATTCATCGCTGCGGTTGCCGAAAGCTGCTTCGGGGGGAAGTGTGATGCCGAACTTATCACCCTTTGCCAGACCTTTCATTGCAGCTGCCAGACCGGGGACAATCTCATGGCTGACGCCATACACCATTACGTCAGGTGCATTCTTTGGAGTCTCAAAAAGGAGAGAATTGTCAGCATCATTATAAAGTTTATAAGAGTAAGCCACGAATTTACCGGGCTCAACTACTTCTCTTTTTATTTCTTCAGACATGATATATATTTTTTTAAAATCTATATTTTAAAATTACTCTGCCGGAACCTCATCCGGATTAGTCTCAGGCACCTCATCTTCTTCAGAAGCTGCCACTTCGTCAGGATGTTTTAGCTCATACTGCGCTGTCGGCACTTCTATGTTAAAGTAAAATCCCTTGGCGACCTTATCCCGCAGACGTTTTGCTGTCTCGGGTTCGGGAGCGACCGTCAGATAGTCATAGCCGGGTTCGATAAAGTCAGCATCGGTAGCTTCATATCCCATTAGCTGCACCATATCATATTCATGCATAGGATAGATGACATACCAGGCATTGTCAATATCTTCTCCCGTACCTGTGCTTTTGATAGCTCCTAAAAGATGTTCAAGCCTATATTCCCATATTTTTGCGCTCATATCCTTCCTTTTCTCTTTAAGGACATGGACAAGAAACGACATCTGACGCAGATCGAAAGGATTATCCCGCAAGGACAGTTCGGCATATTTCCGGATTGTGTCTATTTCCTCTTTTGTATGACTGGTTTTCGCTCTCAGTTCGTCAGTGACTCCTGAATAGGGAGAAGTTCGGTACGGGTCATAATCTTCCTGAAACATATATCCTAAATAGAAGTAACGATACTCCTCATTAGTCATTGTGGTGTCGTTGCGTGTATATTTAGCCATCAGCTTGGGAAAATAGAACTGACTTGACGGATCAAGTGTTGTCTCCTTGATTTTCTCAAGGTCAGGCTTCTCCACCTTGATTTTTCTTTTGCTTGCGGCAGCTGCCGTAGGCACTCTTGACTGAGCATAGGAAACCGGCACAACATAAGCTGCTGCAGCCAGCAAAAAAATCGGAATATATTTGAAAATCTTTTTAGTCATTACAACAATAAATCTGGAGGTTTCACACACGTATCCGGAGGAATATGGATTCCCCCGTTAAATTTGACTCCTATAATATGAAAACGTTTAAGACTGATTTTGGTTTTCAGAATCTGTCGGCGCGTTTTTCTCATCTTTTTCCTGATCCTTCCTTTCCGAAGGTGCTGATTCTGCTTCAGCAGAGGCTGTATGCTTGTGCATCTCAGGATATGCCACACGGGAATGATAGATGGTGGAAAGACGCGATTTGAAAGCCTGTTTCACTAATTCAACATCTCTGAATGAGATGGGAGCTTCTTTAAACAGACCTTCCTCCACCTGAGAATCCACAATCTTGTCGACGAGATTATTTATTGCTTCCGGAGTATATTCTTTCAGACTTCTTGATGCGGCTTCTACGGCATCTGCCATCATCAGGATAGCAGTCTCTTTGCTTTGAGGATTTGGACCCGGATAACGGAATTTTTCTTTATCAATCACTTTGTCAGGATTTTCATTGACTGCCGTATTATAGAAATACCGTGTGAGACCTCTGCCATGGTGTTCTGAGATGAAGTCACGAATCACTGAGGGAAGGTTGTTTTTGGCAGCAAGCTCCAAGCCGCCCGTGACATGTGAGATAATTTTCTGAGCGCTTGTCTCAGGTGCCAATCCTGCATGAGGATTCACCCCATGTTGATTTTCAGTAAAGAATATCGGGCTGCCCATTTTTCCTATGTCGTGATAGAGCGCACCGGTTCTGACAAGGGTCGTGTTTGCTCCGATAGCCCTTGCCGCATCGGCAGCAATAGTGGAGACCTGGATGGAGTGCTGGAAAGTGCCGGGCGCCACTTCTGCAAGGCGTCTCAGAAGAGGGCTGTTGATGTCGCTTAGCTCAACGAGAGTGACGGTAGAGGTAAAACCGAATAGCTTCTCCATGACCAGAATAAGGATATATGCAAATGATAGAAGCACTGAATTGATGGCGAAGACTCCGATTGTGCGCCATGCGAATAAAGAGAGGTTGCCGGCAGAAATAAGAGAAATAGTGAAATATGTGATGGTATAGGTGATGAAAGAGAGCACAGCTGTGCGCAGAAGTTGCGAACGTCTGCTCAAATGCCGGATGCTGAAGGTAGCCACAAGTCCTACACTGAGTTCCATGAATATAAACTGGAACTGATAAGTGGCTACCAATGCTGAGAGAAGCACTGTCGTGATGAGGGCGAATATCGCTGTCCTGGAATCGAAAAATACAAGAATAATCACCGGGACGGCTGCAAAGGGCACTATATAGATTCCGTTGGCGAAGTATTCAAACATCAGGATTGCAAAGACTGCGAAGATGGTGATGAACGACATAAGGAAGGTCATTTTCCTTATGCTTGCAAAGAAACGTGAACGATAGAGGAAAAGGAAGATGTAGAGGAGGGTAAGCACTATGACGATATATATTCCTTCTCCAATTACGAAGTAAGTGCTGCTTGTCTCTGACTGACGCGAGGTCAGCATTTCCTGATATGTATTCAGGTTTGTAAAAATCTGAGGAGTGATTATCTCGCCGCGGTCCACTATGCGCTGTCCTTTCTTAATGACACCCGTAGCGCCCGTCACATTGAGATATTCCTGACTTCTGTATTTATAATCTGTGATAGAATCAAGTTCTATATTTGGGTTGAGGCAGATGTTGAGGGCTTTGCTTATCTCCGGAGAAAGTTTTCCGTTCTCCTGATTTGTCTCGTATGCATAAATTGAATCTATCCTCCTGAAAGCCTTAGCCGGAGAAACCATGAGTGAGGCATCCAGGGCGGCTACTGATTTAGCATTATTCTCGTCGCTTTCGACAAGTCGGAGGGTATGTGTCCCTCCTTTGCCATCTACGGTAGAATAGAGAGAGGCATCAAGGATACCGTGATTATAGACATCGCGGAGCAAATTGATGAGCAGGGCACGGTCCACTCCATTGGTGTGAGGAGCAATCAGAGTGGAAAATTTTTCAATGTTCAGTTTCTCAATCTCGTGATTCCTTTTTACGAAAGGAATAAACACTTTGTCAATACTGTCGCGCATGGTCCGGGCTGAGACTGAATCCCGAAGAATCGGCATGTCGAAATCTGCCGTTAGGAGAGGATATTTCCAAGGCTGATTCAGTTCGTAGCTGTAACTCTGATGGTCAGTACGGGGGAGTATGAGGACAATGATTGCTACGGATATGACAGCGAGTCCGAAGCGGATGAGACTAATCCTGGAGAATAATTGTTTCCACATGAGATATGGCTATGTGTTAAAAGTTAAGTGTTAAAGACCGGGAGGTTACTCCCGTAATGTGATTATTTTCTTGAAGCAAACTTTATCCCTTTGATTTTCAATAATGCTTCGCATATTTCATCAACAGTATCGGCATCATCCACGAGGGCGGTCAGTTCGCAATGGAACACTTCCCTGGTGGCTTCAATATTAAGGCTGCGTATATTGATGCCTAACCGCTGCGAGAGGGTAGTGACCAATTCTTCAAGTATTCCGAGTCTGTCAATGCCGTCGATGCTGAGATTAGCCAGAAAGCGTTCGGCTTTCCCTCCCCATTCCGTGGCAACAAGACGTGACCCGAAAGCGCTTTTAAGCCTCATGGCTTCCGGGCAGCTGACCTGATGAACAACTACAGTTTCATCGTCATCGACGAATCCAAGCACATCATCTCCCGGTATTGGTTTGCAACAAGAATCTATACGGTAGTTGGGATTTTTATCATCCGGATGCAATATGAAAGTCTCTTTCCGGTTGACGGGAGTGCGTTTCCTTCCCCCTTTCTTTTTTGAGGAGAAAGGATTCCAGAGCAGCTTCTTCCAGAGAGAATTCTGCTTTGTCTTCAGGTCGGTAAGCTGTTTGGCAGAGAGATTTATCTCATCATTTGCGAGCATCAGATATAGGTCATCACGGCTCTTCAACTGATAGTTGGCAAGCACTTTTGTGATAAACTCATTCGATGGGGTAAGCCCTTCGCTATCCATAAGTTCATGAAAAATAGTTTTTCCACGCTCTATTAGCTGACGCTGGTCTTTACGCAAGACAGCCCTTATTCTCGACTGAGCTTTAGCCGATTTGCAAAATTCAAGCCATTCTGCCTGAGGAAGCTGGGATTCTGAAGTGATTATCTCGATCTGGTCGCCGCTGTCAAGTTTATGGGAAAGCGGCACGAGACGATGATTGATTTTTCCTGCTATGCAGTGCATCCCGAGATGAGTGTGGATAGCAAAGGCAAAATCAAGCACGGTAGCCCCTGCCGGTAAAGTTATCAGGTCGCCTTTAGGGGTAAAGACGTAAATTTCTGAAGCAAAAAGATTCAGTTTTATGGTGTCGAGAAAGTCGATTGCATTCGGCTCAGGATGGGCAAGAATATCCTTGATGGTGTTCATCCAGGTGTCGAGTTCGCTTTCATCTTCTCTGACTCCGCTTTTATATTTCCAGTGGGCTGCATATCCAAGTTCGGCAATCTCATCCATTTTGCGCGAGCGAATCTGCACTTCAATCCATTTTCCCTCCGGACCCATTGCCGTCAGATGAAGCGCACGGTATCCGTTAGCTTTCGGAGTCGAAATCCAGTCGCGCAGGCGGTCGGGATGAAGGCGGTGTCCCTCTGAAAAGAAAGTGTATATCTGCCAGCACTTTATTTGTTCGAGAGCGTCATCATCGTTTTCGAAGATTACTCTTACGGCATACACATCATAAATCTCTTCAAAAGGGATATTCTTATTGCGCATTTTATTGAAAATGGAATATGCGCTTTTCACACGTGCCTTTATTTCATATTTGAATCCTGCCTCATCAAGCTTCTGCTTCACGGGAGTGACAAATTCACTTACAATCCGCTCTCTGTGGTCGGCACCTTCAGAAAGTTTTTCCTTAATTTCGACATACTTCTGGGGGTGTTCATATTTAAAGGCAAGATCTTCAAGCTCCTGCTTGATTTTGAAAAGTCCGAGCCGATGGGCAAGGGGGGCATAGATATAGAGAGTTTCTCCAGCAATCTTGAATTGTTTTTCAGGGCGCATCGAGCCGAGAGTGCGCATATTGTGGAGACGGTCAGCAATTTTTATGAGCACCACACGTATGTCGTTCGACATCGAAAGGAGCAGCTTCTTAAAGTTTTCAGCCTGTATGGAAGCTCTGTCGCCGAAAATACCGCCTGAAATTTTGGTCAGGCCATCCACAATTTCAGCAATTTTGGGTCCGAATGCATTCCGGATGTCATCAAGGGTAAATTCAGTGTCTTCCACGACGTCATGCAGGAAAGCCGAACATATTGAAGTGGAGCCTAACCCAAGCTCAGAGATGACAATCTGAGCCACAGCGATGGGATGAAGAATATAAGGTTCGCCGCTACGCCTTCTGACTCCTCTGTGTGCTTCCTTGGCAAAACGGAAGGCACGCTCTATGATTTCCACCTTTTTTCGATGGTTGCTTGCCAGATAGGCTTTGAGGACGTCCTGATAGGCATTCTCAATCATTATATCTTCTTCTTCTTGTGTTTTGGGGATATATTGGCTCATGACATTATTTTTAAGAAAGACAGGAGATGTACAAAATTAATGAAAAAAGCAACTTAAATCAATAAAAATATAACAAAAAAACCGCTCGCCTCCCGGCGAACGGTCTTTCCCCGACGTTGACTCCGTAAGATACGCCCCGTCATAGAGGAGAGGGAGGGGCGCCTCCTGCGGCTTCCGTATCAACGGCAGTAAACAAATTACTAATGTATATAACCCAAAATTTAGACAATTATGTATTTTTTATAAGTTTCCAATTTTTCATTTTTCTAAAGATTTGGAATCAATATTACAAATGAAAAATTGGAATCCACACATCCTTTCCCTGATATTTGGGCGTGTGCTTAACAAATTAAGTTTTCCACGCTCAAGTGAAGATTGACTATCACTTCAATCAAGAATAATAACCAATCAATTGAGGAAAGGTTTCAACAAAATATAATCATGAAAAGAAGTTTTCTGTCATCATTTCTCCACGCTCTTCTGTGAGTATGGCTGCGCGGTTGGAAAATAATGAACGGGAGGTGATACGGTTAGCTCCGTGATTTTTTTCTGAGATATTGGTGTAGAACATTATATTATTTATTTTAAATGATTTAAAATTAGAAACTGAATCCGATTAGGGACGTTTTGTTGAATAATTCGGTTATATAACGAGAAGCTGATAGTAAATATTAGTGGAGAAATGTTAAGTATAATTAAAGTTTTAACAGTACTAAAAGAAACTCCCGGTCTTCTTTTGAATAATAAAGAAAACCGGGAGTTATCAGGCTACACTGCCGAGAGAAATATAAATTTGAAATTTGAATTTTCCAAAAATCAATCACAATTTTCAACTTTCAACTTTCAATTTTCACAGGTTTCTGACAGTGCCGATGAAGAGGATTGCTCCTGTACTCTTTTCTGCCACAATATAGATGAAGGGACGGTCAAAGGTAATAACAGGATTGGGCGCAATCGGCACGTCAGGTCCCGGTGCGGAGACCCAACCTATCTCTGTCAATGCGGCTCCTTCAGCGCCTTTCTCATCAACTTTGAATACTGTTTTGTGGAGCATGGAGACCTTTCCGTTAAGGTTATAGGGGGTAATGGCATTAATGAAGACATCCGCGTCAGTGAATAATCTTCCTATCCCTGCTTCAGTCATGATATCCCCCATATCTTTGATTGTGTAATTAGTCTCGAAGCGGGGAAGGTTGACAAAAACAGATTTGATAGAATTCATATCTTCCCTGATATCATTCCATTTTTCTGCTGTCAGTTCTGATATGAAAGAATTGAGCGATGTGCCTTCAGCCGGAAGAATCCCTACGAGGGAGAATGCCTCATTTCCATAAGGGAGTTCTACAGCTGTAAAGTCCTGAGTAATTTTAGAATTGAACGGTTCGCAATCAGATTTCATGAATGTTACTTTCGAGACAGTGCCGTCTTCGCATCTGAATTCGCCCTCTTCCGACTTTCCCTCTTCAAATGGTACAGTCCACTGCCCTTTAAAATACATGGTATTGATAAGGATAAAGTCTTGAGCGGGTGCAGCCTCATAGAGCTTGGGAATGAGTCCTTTTGTTGTGGCGTTAATCCAGTAGTTGATGGTGCCGGCTGCTTCCTGCGAATAAAGATTGAGCTTTTCGCTGAGCGCATTATAGTTTGCTGAAAGACTTTCAGAGAAGGGAGTCAGCAGAGAGAACTTCTGATCGACCCATACTGAATTGGATAGGGAGAAAACGGAAGAGTTATCGACATCTATCAGAGAAGCAGTCAAATATTTATTGAAACTGTTGAGTTCATCAAGAGTAGTTCCCTTTGGAAGAAGTACGTTAAGAATCTCATCCCTGACATTATCACTTGCACCGTTGGCAGCCATAGAGACACACATTTCCACACTGAGCGGTGAAATCAAGGAGTTATCGTTATTGTCTTTGCTATGAGCCTTGAAAAGACGGAATGCGAAATCATTCTGCATGGAAATTCCCTGTTTCTGAATTTCAGTCAGGCTGATATCCTGTCTCTCTTTAAGCACAAATTCCTCCGGGGAGGGTTCCGGATTTGGTTTTGGATTGGGCTCATCTTCCGAGTTGGAACATGATGTCAGACAGGTTGCCAAAGATAAAACTCCGATTAAGGAGGAATAAGAAAATCTTTTCATATAATCAGCATATTAGTTATGTTGCAATAATTTTATGAAGCCATACATAAGCATGGCATTTATAATTAAGATGGAATCTTAAGCAAAATACTGCATCCGAAAAGGAAAAATTAAATAAAAAAGTTAAGGACTGTCCTTAACTTTTTTATTCAGATTTGTCTTTACAGTTATTTTTAGTTTTTGGCAGGGTCTTTCATGATTATCGGCGATATAGCTTGAAAGGGAGATTAGCCATTGTTATGGCAGCCGCGGCAGCTTCTGCCCCTTTGTTTCCTAAAGCCCCCCCGGCACGCTCCACAGCCTGCTGAAGATTATCCACTGTTAGAACCCCGAAAATTACGGGAGCCTTACCCTTTGCATTAAGATGAGCCACGCCTGAAGCGGCAATCTCACATACATAATCAAAATGCGGAGTGTCTCCTCTTATTACGCAGCCTATGACAATGATTGCTGCTGCATTCGTATTTTCCATAGTCACGGCAGCCGCATTGACCAGTTCTACTGTCCCCGGCACGGAAAGGGAGTGAATCCTTTTTTCGCTGACACCCCCTTTACGAAGCACTTCAATTGCTGCGTCGCGAAGAGGAAAAGTGATGTTCGGATTCCAGTCAGCCGTGATGACGAAGAAATCTCCTCTCTGTTCAGGTAGAAGAGCCGGAATTTCTAATTCTGCCCCGTTAGTGTTCAGTATTGTCGACATTCTCTTCTTCCTCCTCTTCTTTTTCTTCTTTTTCAGAAACTTGCTTTTTGAATTTGGATTTTGCTGCCAAAGAGAGTTTATGCAGGAATTGCTTCCATTTGGCTTCATTTTCCTGCTCGGAATCAATCACGTTCTGGAGAGTGATAATTTCCTGCTCAAGCTCTACGATTTCCAAGGCAATTGCATGAGGAAGGATTGCCTCAAGCAGACGGCGCGCACGCGGACGCATTGATTTGATGCGCATCATTGCCTCTGCCATCTCGATAGTCATCTTCACCTCTTTACGGGTTACTCTGCCGGTGCGCTTTTTTGAATATTTTATTGCTTCGGCATAAAATTTCAAAGCCCCTCGAATATCCCCGGTTGAGGCGAGGAGTTCACCGACATTCCGGAGTGTGTCGACAAGTTTATCCGTTGCGGCAGCTACTCCCGAATTTACCTTTTCATATAGCGCTCCGGCATTGATCTGCTGTTTGACAAGAAGGTCAAGGGCTTTTTTGCGTGAACGCAGAATCCTTGTGGATAATTCCATTGCAAGAATATGGAATTTTGCGAATCTTTCCTCATCAATCTTGACAAGATTGTCGAGCACTTTAAAGAGAGTGTCCAATTCCTTTTCGCTCTGCTTATAATCTTTCAGGGCGAAATGAATTTCAGCAAGGTCGAAAATGAGGGAGACAAGAAGCGCTCTGAATTCGATGTTGTCGAAATCAGAAAAATCTCTCATTGACCTCAGAGCCGTGACAGTGCGTTCCATAGCATCCAGCCATTTCTCCTGATTAATAAAGGCAGCTGCAGCTTCCCTGCAGGCAATAGCTTCATTAAGAATCTGAAGGTCAGGAGATGTTTTGTCGAATTTGCCGAGATTGAGTGGCATTTCAATTTGAGTCATGACAATAGTTTTAGGTGCTCCCAAAGAAGCGTGGCGATTTAGTAAATTATTTGTGAGATGAAGCCTCTTTTGATTTGTGTCCCAGATAGCCTCCGTGATGCCTTTTCGCATACTCTTCAACGGTGAATCCGATTTTCTCCATCGTAGCCACCACCAGAAGATCACCCATGACCGTCATAACTGTCGTGGAGGTGGTCGGAGTCATTCCGAGCGGACACACTTCCGGCGCGCCCCCCGTAAAGAGGAGAAAACCGCCAGCATTTGCCAGTGTGGAATAGGCGTCCCCTGTTATCACTATAAA